>JAGACC010000073.1 GCA_017614295.1 Treponema sp. | reverse complement strand
GAATCCCGGAAGACTTAGCATGGGAATGTCGTTTCCGCTGTCTCCAATCACCATGATTTCTTCATTGTTTAGACCGATGATTTTTGCAATATTTAAAAGACCCTTGCCTTTGTCTGCTTCCATGGCAGTAACTTCTATATAGTTGCCGTAGGGGATAACTTTTAGCTTTCGGCCCTTTAGTTCTTCTAGGATTTTCTGCTTTTCCCCATCATCTCTTGCCATAAGGGCTATTTCTTGTGCGCTGTTTGCCTTTGCAAATTCATGAATGTCTTCAACTGCCATGCGTGTTGCGGAGATGTAGTTTTCCAGAACCGTGCCCTTAAACTTCTGAAGCCTTTCTTTGTAGACTTCCGGATTTTCGTATGCATAATTTTCCGTAAAGAATTCAACTGGTGTTTGGCTGCGCTTTGAAAGTTCCATAATAAAGTCTACGTCTTCCCTGTCTAGCGTAACCTGGCTTTTGCATTCCGGCAAATCCCTTCCGCTGGAGTCGCTTACTACCGCTCCGTTCATGCTTACGACAAAGCGTGGTTTTAGCGCCAGAAATACGTCCTTGGGAATTCCGTAAAAGGGACGGCCTGTTACCGGAACAAATTCAATGCCCCGCTTAATTGCCTTTCCTATAATACGCAAGTTCTTCTTAGAGACTTCCTTTTTTCTGTTAAGGAGGGTGTCGTCCAAGTCCAAGGCGATGAGTTTTACTGTTGCTTTTGCAGTATTCTTCTTCATGGATGGGATTATAATAAACTTATTTGCCTCTTGCAATTTTGTGACTGTGCATAATACTTTTTTACCATGAATGTCTGTTCTTGAAATAGATGATTGTAAAAAAAGAATCTGCCGTCCATAAAAAAAATTATTATAACTATTGCATATATTGGAAATATAAACTAAACTAACTTACTTTAGAAATACCATATTTGTACAAGGATAGGGTAAAGCCGATGCAAAATTCCTTTTACATTAGCCGTCAGGAAGAAACGGAGTCAAATGCGCGTTCTTATCCGCGCAAGTTTCCATTCGCTCTTGCCAAAGCGCAGGGCTCTTGGGTTGAAGATGTGGAAGGCAACCGCTACCTTGATTTTTTATGCGGTGCGGGTACCCTTGCTTTAGGGCACAATGATGCGGAAGTGAACGCTGCCATGGTTGAGCTTATAACTTCAAATGCTCCGCTTCATACCCTTGACTTGACAACTCCAACAAAAGATACATTCGTAGAGACTTTGCAGAACCTCCTGCCGGGCCAGCTCAAAAACAACGCAAAGATTCAGTTTTGCAGTCCAGCCGGAAGCGATGCTGTTGATGCCGCAATAAAGCTTTGCAAAACTGCAACCGGACGCGGAACAATTGCTGCTTTTAGCGGCGGCTACCATGGCATGGGCCACGGTGCTTTGTCCGTAACAGGAAACCTTGGCGCAAAGAGCAAGATTCAGAACCTTATGGGCGGAGTTCAGTTCTTCCCTTATCCATATTCATACAGATGTCCTTTTGGCTTGGGCGGAGATGCAGGTACAAAGGCTGCATGTGCGTATTTTGAGCGTGTGCTTAAAGACCCAGAAAGCGGAGTTCCCCTTCCTGCAGCCGTAATCATAGAGCCAATTCAGGGTGAAGGTGGCGTAATACCAGCTCCTGTTGAATTTTTGCAGACAGTGCGCCGTGTAACAAAGGAGCTTGGCATTCCCATGATTGCAGATGAAATTCAGTGCGGTATGGGAAGAAGCGGAAAACTCTTTGCTTTTGAATGGGCAGACATTGTTCCAGATGTTATTCTTATAAGCAAGGCTATAGGCGGAAGTCAGCCTCTTTCTCTTGTCGTTTACAATAAAGACTTGGACAAATGGCAGCCGGGTGCTCATGCAGGAACTTTCCGCGGTAACCAGCTTGCTATGAAGGCAGGGACCGTTACTCTTAACCGAATTAGCGGAGAGGGCTTCCTTTCCGACGTAAAGCGCAAGGGAGACTACCTCTTTTCCAAACTGGAAGAATTAAAGCAGCAGGTTAGCATTATTGGCGACGTTCGCGGCAAAGGCCTTATGCTTGGCATAGAAATTGTTGATCCCCACGGTAAAAAGGACAGCCTTGGTGCTTTGCCCGCTTCCGGGGAGATTTGTGCCCAGGTTCAGAGGGAATGTTTTAACAACCGCCTTATTATGGAAAAGGGTGGTAGAAACGGTGCTGTAATGCGCTGCCTCTGTGCACTTAACGTAAGCGATGAAGACGTAGACAAGATGATTTCTATTTTTAGCGCGGCCGTTAAGAAGATAGATGCCCAGGTGAGAAAAAACTAATATGGGATGCTTGCTTTCTTCTGAATCTGCGGATTTGGATTTGTACAGGGACCTCGTTTTAAAGACAGCGGACGCAATTATTTCTTCTATAAAAGATGCCAAGGCCTATGTTGGACCGGAACCCAGGGCTTTGAACAAAATAATTTCGTCCTATGAGATTCTTCCCCAGCATGGAAGCGGCTTTGATTCGGTGCTTGCGGACTTAAAAAAAGACGTACTGCCGAACTTTTTGCGCACTTTTTCTACGGGCTACATGGCTCACCTTCACAGTGCGGCTCTTGTTGAATCCCTTGCGGCTGAACTTATAATCTCTTCCTTCAACCAGAGCATGGACAGCTGGGACCAGTCACCTGTTGCAACCGAAGTTGAAGAAGCTGTTACAAAATTCCTTGCATCGCTTTATGGACTTAAAGACGGAGCTTTTACAAGCGGCGGTTCACAGTCCAATTTGACCGGAATACTTTTGGCACGCGACTGGTACTGCGGTAATGTCTTAAAGCACAATGTTCAGCAGCTTGGACTTCCAGAATCCTTTGCAAAACTAAGGCTTTACACAAGTTCTGTCTCCCACTTTTCCATGGAAAAATCCTGCCACCTTTTGGGCTTGGGATATAAGTGCGTAGTAAAAGTTCCTGTTACTAAAGATCAGAAGATGGACTTGGCCGAACTTGAAAGGCTGATTCAAAAAGACCTGAACGAAGGAAATCTTCCCTTCTGCGTAGTTGCAACAATCGGAACAACGGACTTTGGTTCAATTGACGAAGTTGAAAAAATCAAGGAAATTGCAGACCGCTACAATATGTGGCTCCATGCCGATGCCTGCTACGGAAGCGCTTTGGTTCTTTCTTCAAAATACAAGGAGCGCATGGGGGACCTTAGTCTTTGTGATTCACTTTCCGTAGACTTCCACAAGATGTTCCTTTTGCCAATAAGCTGTTCTTGCATTCTTTTAAAGGATTCTTCTGATTTTGCCCCTCTTGAATACCATGCAGACTATCTTAACCGCGAAGAGGACGAAGCAGACGGTTTTACTAACCTTGTGGACAAATCGCTTCAGACAACAAGACGTGCCGATGCCTTAAAAGTGTGGGTTTCCTTTAGGACAAGGGGAGCAGACGGTTTTGAGAATATCATAAACACGCTTGTGGAAAATGCAGCCTACACTTATGAAAAACTGAACGATTCATCATCTGCCCTGAATGGTTTTTCTTTTGAAAGCGGCCCCAAACCTCAGATTAGTTCCGTGGTCTTTAGGGTAAAAAAACAGGACGGAAGCTTTACAAAAGAGCAGGAAGACGAACTTAACAAGAAAATCCGCCGGCATCTTTTGCAGAACGAAGGCATTGTTATTGGTCAGACTGTTTACGATGAGCGCGTTTTCCTAAAATTTACGCTTTTAAATCCCAACGTAACGCATCAAAGGCTGGACGGCATACTGGATACGATTTTAAAAAGCGCAAGCACTTATGGCAAACTTTAACCTAGCCCTTCTTTTAAAGCAACAAAAGGAATTCACTTTTGCGCAAAAGATAAACTATGTTTGGCAACTGAGCCTTCCGGGAATCTTTGCGCAAATTTCTTCTATCATAATGCAATACATCGATGCCGCAATGGTAGGTAGGCTTGGTGCAAATGCTCCTGCGGCAATTGGTCTGGTTGCTTCTTCCACATGGGTTTTGGGCGGATTAACAAGTGCAATGTGTACGGGTTACACTGTTCAGGTGGCACACGCTGTTGGGGCTGGAAATAAGAGTTTGGCAAAGCATATTTTGTGCAGCTCAATCTTTATAGGCTTTATTTTTTCTTTGCTGCTTGCATTGCTTGGTTTTGCAATAAGTTTTCCGCTTCCACTCTGGCTGGGTGCTTCCAGTGAGCTTTGTGGCGACGCTTCCTTTTACTTTTTAATCTTTGCCCTTTCAACTCCGCTTTACATGGTGGTTTACCTGATGAGCGGGATGCTTCAGTGCAGCGGTAACATGAAGGTTCCCGGTTTTATGAATGTGCTTATGTGCATTCTGGATGTGGCTTTTAACGCACTTTTTATCTTTGGGATGAATCTTGGCGTAAAGGGGGCGGCTCTGGGGTCTGCTGCTTCTGCTTTGGTAACTGCCGTTCTTATTTTTTACTTTACGCTTTACAAGTCCGACTACCTGAATCTTAGGGGCTTTAGGGATGCTAATGTTTTTGACCTGCCTCTTTGCAAGAATGCCGTAAGAATAGCCATGCCTGTTGCGGTGGAAAAAGTTGCCTTTACCGGAGCCTTGGTTGCCGTAACAAAAATAATAGCTCCTCTTGGGGCTGTTGCTCTTGCTTCCAATTCATTTGCGGTAACTGCCGAATCCCTTTGCTACATGCCTGGCTACGGAATAGGGGAGGCTGCTACCACTTTGACTGGACAGGCTACTGGCGGCAAAAGAAAAGACTTGGTACGGAGCTTTTCCTGGATGACGGTTTTGTTTGGAATGCTTGTAATGGCTGTTATGGGCGTAATAATGTACTTTATTTGTCCAGCGGTTTTTTCTTTGCTTACCCCAATAAAGGATGTGCAGGATCTTTCCGCAAAGGTTTTACGGGCAGAACTCTTTGCAGAACCACTTTACGGTGCGTCCATAGTCTGTAGCGGAGCCTTGCGCGGAATGGGAGACACTCTTGTTCCCGGCATAATGAACCTCTTTAGCGTGTGGGTTGTCCGCTTAAGCCTTTCCCTCTTGCTAATAGCCAGCATGGGGCTTACCGGTATTTGGATAGCAATGGCTGTAGAACTCTGCTTTAGGGGCATTATTTTCCTAATCCGCCTCTTGGTAATGACAAGAAAATAGCTTTCCAGGGGCTAACCTTTCTCTACTCGACTAAATTCAAAATTTGATTATACTTAATTTATGCGTAAAAATATTTTCTTTTTGATTTTTAGTTTTGCTCTTTTGCTTACCCCTTCTCTTTTTGCCCAAGAGAAAGTGCTTCCAAAAGCAACCCCTCAAATTTCCGTGGAAAAAATAGGAACCTATCCCTGCGGAAGACAGCCCAAACAGGTGCTTTTTTCTCCGGACGGAAAGTTTATTGTTATGCCTCTTCTGGAAGACAACGGATTTGATATTTTTAGCGTGGAAGAAAAAAAAGTTGTAAAAAGAATAAATCCCCCGAATGCAAAAAAAGAAGGCTTTGCGGAAGGGCTTTTTATTCCTGCAAAGAATGCTTTCTTTGTTTCCCAGATGACTACCGGAAATATTTATGAATATTCATACCCCGGCTTTGAATTCCGCAGAACGGTTAACACTCATGGCAACTGGTCAAAATTCATCGCCTGGTGCCCGGAAAAAAATATAGTTGCTGTTTCCAACTGGATTTCCAACGACATTTCTGTTTTGGATTATGATTCTGGAAATCTTTTGGGCAAGCTAAGAACCGGTGCTGCGCCAAGAGGCATGGTCTTTTTGGACGGCGGAAAAAAACTTCTTAGCCTTTCCTTTGACTCTGGAATTATAGAAAAATTCGACCTTGCTTCCTACAAAAGAATTGATTCAATAAAGATTCCAAAGGCATGCATGAGGCACGTGATTCTTTCTAAAGATTCAAAATACGCCTTCATTAGCGACATGTACAACTGCAAAGTTTACAAGCTGGAACTTGCCGGCTTTAAGATTGTGTCTTCCGTAAAGATTTACATCAACCCCAACACAATCGATTTGTTTACTTCCGGGGAACATTCGTTTATCTTTGCTTCTACTCGCGGTCCCAACAACCCAAAGGATTACACAAAGCGCAGCCCTTCAAACGGAAAAATTCACATAATAGACGCAGACACCATGACGATTGTAAAAACATTCTATGGCGGAAACCAGCCCACAGGACTTGACGTAAGCCCGGACGGTTCGCTCCTTTGCTTTTCTAATTTCCAGGATGCAAACATAGAGCTTTACAAAATAGTCTGCGAAGAAAAATAAATACGGAAGGAATAATATGATGAAAAAGATAATGCCATTAGCAGTGCTTGCAAACATCTGTCTTTGTGCGGCCAGCCTGTTTTTAACCGGATGTAAGAAGAACCAGGTGCTTGGCGAACGGAGCATTTATTTTTGGAAGAGCAATTTAAAGCTTGACCAGGAAGAAAAGACTTTTGTAAAAAAGCACAATGTAAAAAAAATATATGCCAAGTTTTTTGACGTTGTTGAATCAAACAATGGTAAAACTGATGAATACGGCTTGACTCCAATAGCAACGCTTAGGTTTGAGGATGAACTTCCAAAGGATGTGCAGATTGTACCGGTTGTATTCATAAGCGAAAACTGCTTGGACGGCTACAATAAATTCTATTTTAAATACAATTTGCCAAAGCTTCTGTCTTACCGCGTGCTCCAGATGTGCGAAACACATGACATTCCGGTAAAAGAAGTTCAGGTAGACTTTGACTGGACGGAAACAAACCGTGAAGACTATTACGAAATGCTAGAAGCCCTTCGTAAAATTCTTTCGGAAAAAAATGTGTCGCTTTCTGTTACGGTGCGCCTGCATCAGCTAAGGATGGAAGAACCGCCGTGCGACAGCGGAGTTTTAATGCTTTACAACACCGGTAACTTTAGGGACATCAACTGCAAGAATTCAATTCTTTCGTATGAGGATGCAAGTCCCTACATTAAGAACCTTTCCTCCTACAAACTGCCGCTAAGACTTGCTTTTCCAAATTTCAGCTGGTACCTCTGCTTTAAAGGAAATGAATTTGCCGCTATTGCTTATGACGTGGACACTGGAGACAAGAAATCATTTAAGGACGAAGGTGACGGAAAGTTTTCCGTGCTAAAGGAAACATATCTTAAGGGTTGCTCCCTTTCCGAAGGAGATACTGTCCGCTACGTAAAAGCCGATTTTGAAGAAATTTCAAAAGTTCTGGAAGAAATAAAGCAGGTGAACAAAGACCTTGCCAGCAACAACATTCTGTTTGACCTTAACAGCCGCAACCTTAAGAACCTTGGGGGAAGTGAATATGAAAAGATTTTTAACTAGCGCTTTTTTTGCAACAGCCATGGCATTTTCCTTTGCATGTGGCCCTTATTGGATGACTCCTGTAGACTTGAAGTCCCTTTACAACGTAACTCCAAGCTGTAACAAAGACGTTAATTTTTATACCAGCATCTATTGGACAAACTACAACGAAATTGGTGCTACGGAAAGCGACCTTAACAAACTTATTGCGGAAGGTTCACAGGCAATAGAAACCAGCGTAAACCCGATTGCAAAGGCTTTGCGTCAGAGCGGAAACAAAGAAGACATCGAATACTTTAAGATTCTCTGCGACTACCACGCAAAAGGAAGCGTTGATACCCAGAAGATGAGGGAATACGGAGACTGGTACTACCCAACAAAAGAGGAATATAAGAACTGGGGCGAGGTAAAGTCCAAGCTGCTTAAAAAAATAGAAGAGTATGACGGTGAAAGGCTCGCAGACCGCTATGCCTACACCGCAATGAAGATTTACTTTGCCAACATGGATCTTGAAGGGGCAAACAATTACATAAATTCGCATAAAAAAGAATTTGAAAGCCTTAAGGAATCTCCCCTTTATGAGATGTGCCTTAGCCTTTACGCAGGAATCCTTTTCCGTAGTAACGGTGGCAGTGTAAAAAAAGCGGCAGAAATCTATGCGGAAATAGGTGACCTTGCAAGCCTAAACTATATGGGCGTTTTTTCTGATGAAGTCTTTGACCAGATTTATTCTATCTGGGAAGAAGAAAAAAATTCTCCTATTTTGCCCTATCTTTTGGAAAGAGCCATAGCAAGACCTTCTTCTACGGACAAAAACCTTTGCGACCTTGCAAATGCTGCCGCCAAAGATCCCGAATGTAAAAATCCGCAGATGTGGAAATGCGCTTCTGCAGCCATCCATTCAAATCCAAATTCAAAGGCCTACGATGTGTCTACTGCGTTAAAAGAGATTAAGGAAGCAAAAGACCTAAAGGGAAACGCCCAGTCAAACCAGACAATGCGCGTGCTTACCTTCTACATAAAGAGCCTTACCCAAAAGGAATGGTCAAACGACTTTGCAAACTATGCCTTGGGCGAATACAATTGGATTGCCGGTTTGGGAGAAAAGGGCAACAATGCTCTTGCAACCATTACGCTTGAGGGTATAATTCCCCTGCTTGAGCGCTGCGGAAAAAGGAATGTGGCGGGGCTTCTTTCCTTGCGCATAAGTCCTTACGAGCCGTATTATGTTCTGGATTCCAAGCTTAATTTCTCTTCCAACAGGTATGTGGAAATAATGGATGCTGATGTAACGGAAAAAATGTTCCAAAAGCCATCTTCCCCGGACAAATTTGTTGAATGGGTCTATTCCAGCCTTGAATCTTCGATTGCGGAAAAACAGAAGGAAATTACCGAATACATAGGCACAAAATATCTTCGCGAGGGAAATTTCTCCAAAGCGGAAGAATTCTTGTCCAAACTGGATGATACATTCTGCTACGACAACCGCGTCTACAATGTTCCAAGATGGTTCAGGGAAGAAAACATAATCAACTCCTATAAGAATTTGGATGAATGGACGGACAAAGACTATTCATCTGCCCTTACCGCTGAACAAAAAAATACGCTTGAGGAATGGGGCAAACTAAAGAATAAAAAGCTTCAGTATTGCAAGGACATTCAGGCTCTCATAAAAGCATACGAAGCGGAAAGTGACTCTTCTTCCGACGAAAAATATGAACTTGCCTATAAGATTGCCGTGCTTTTTGACCAGGCTTCACATTCAGGCTACTGCTGGTACCTGCGTCAGTATGAACGTGGAAGCTGGAGGTTGCCGCCGCCTGCAAAAGAAGCTAAATGGCAGGGTGAAGAAGGCGGAGACCTTAGCCTTTTTTACAAGAGACCCTTCTACTTTGAAAACGAGGCAAAAAGATACCTTGCTTTGGCATCGGAAAGTCCAAATTCGGAGTTAAGCTACAAGGCCAAGTATGCGCTTTTGTTCCTAAGCTATGACGACGGAGACAGCAAAAAGATTGCGGGTGCTCTTAGGAATGAATTGTACGAGGCTCAGCAGCAGGGATTGCTTTCCGGAGAGATGGCAAGATGCGATTTGTTGGCTGACTATACGGCAAACAGTTGGTATTAGCCTTTAATTATTGATTTTTACTAATGCTCTCTTAAATTCAAATAAAATATTCCGATATATAGAAGGAACATAGTAGTTTTTTTTGAAAAAATGGGGCATAATATGAGTATGGATGTAAATAATAGTGAAGATTTTAGCGTAAAATTTCTAGCTGCACTAAAAGAAAAAGAAGCTTGGTTAAATTCAACGCTGCTTCCAAAAATTCATGATGATTATAGGCTTCACTTGACCTGTCTTAACAATTTGGTAGAGGCTCTTACAAAGAAATCCCTCATAACTCCAGACCCCTACCAGAAAGACAAGAAAATTACGCAAATTCAAAAGCCGGAAGAGTCCTCTTTTACCGATAACGAACGCCCTGTTAAGCTCGGATTGCGTATCTGTGACTACCAGAGCATGATCGATTATGTCTGCAACTACATGAAGTTCAACACCGACCAGCTGAATTTGGACAAGGTTCAGCGCCTTATGGATTTGAACGGAACCTTCCAGTGGGCAAATTTGACCGCAAATTCCCCAAAAATGAACACACAGGCACTGGCTGTCTGCATTGGAAACCTAAAAACCGGTGCCCAGCAGCTCCAGATTGCAATGATTAACGACAGTGTTCACAAGACCATAGAGGCTATGGCGGAAATTTCATCTGGCCTTAGGCAGACGGCAGACTTTATCCGTGAACGCTACAAGGGTGAAGTTAGAAAGAACGTTATTGCAAGCGACAAATTTGATGTTTCCAAGAAGGTTAACCCAACAACTTACCTTTCAGAAATAAAGCGCCTCTTCCCTTCCATTATGGAAAAGCGTCCTTTCTCCAACGAATTGATAGAAGAAATCATTCAGGAGGATATAGGCGAAAACAAGGTTGCAATTCAGAAGAAGACTCTGGACAAGCTCCGCATAGAAGAGACAAAGGTTGTTGCAAAGGAAGCAGGTCCAAATACCCACGAAGTTCTTATGGAAGCCATACGCAGCCTTGGTACTACTTCCGAGCAGTATGAGCAGGTCTTGATGAAGATTGTATCTAACAACAAGGTTCTGCAAAGCGGACGCAATACCTTTAAAGACAAGGTTATCCGCTTTATCCGCAAGATTTTTGGCCTTCCGGAACAGCAGATTGACTATTCAATCGTAACAACAGACGCCGCAACCCATGCCAAGAAGCACGAAAGCCTGAACTACACAGAATTTGTTGGCAATTTGGCTAAGAGGAACAAGTTCTACTCAGGAATTGCAGTAAAGAATTCAATGGCTTACAACCAGATTTCTTCCCAGGACGAAAAGAAGGCTTTGGCTTGGCTTAATAAGCAGATGACGGAAAACAGCCGCATTCAGGTTGTGCTTGCAGGTCTTGATACTTTCTTTAAGTCATCAGTTTCTGTTTTGGACAGACCAAAAATCAAGGGAATTACGATGGAACTTACTTCTTTAAAGAATATACTCGTAAAAACCAACCAGTTGCGTGCAGAGTATGTTGCTTATATAGAAGAAAAGGAACAGATGAGGAAATTAGGGATTACTGAATGAAAAATAAACGCATTTTTTCTTTGGTCGCTTGTTTATGCCTTGTTATTCCGGCAGTTTTTGCGCAGTTTAATTTTAATCTTCCAAAAACAAAGAATGCAGCACCCATTCCGTCTTTGCAGCGGGTTCTTACCATTCAGGACATGGTTCATGAATATGACCTTAATCCCTATACCGCAAGCTACAATTCGGAAGCACAGCTTTTTACGGCCTTATACGAAGGGCTTTTTTCCTACGATCCAATAACACTTGATCCTGTAAATGCAATTTGCGAAACATATAAAATATCCCGCAACAAAATGCGCTGGACCTTTACTTTGCGAAAGGGTCTAAAATTTAGCGACGGAAGCCCTCTTAATGCTTCTGCTATACGCAACTCTTGGCTTGCCCTGCTTGCAACCAAAAACGCTCCATTTGCTTCTCTTATTGACTGCATAGAAGGTGCGGAAGCATATCGTACAGGAAAAGGTTCTGCTGAGGATGTACGCATAATTGTCCGCGACGAAGAAACCCTTGTAGTTCACCTTACAGAGCCAACCGAGCACTTTCCCCGCATCCTTTGCCACCATGCCTTTTCTGCCGTAAGCAAAAAGAAGAATGTCTATTCCGGACCTTTTGTAATCAGCTCTTACAGCAACGGCGAGCTTAAGATGGTAAAGAACATGAACTACCGCGACGCTGCGGCTGTTCAGCTTCCAGGCATTACTATACGCCAGGGTGACGATGCAAAAGAAAACGCCCATCTTTTTAATACCGGTACTGCTGACTGGGTTACCGGAGACGTTGACGTAGAAAAGATTCTTAACAAGGATTCAATTAATATAGCCGGTGAATTTGGCACTACATTCCTCTTTTTTAAGCAGTCCAAGAAAATCTGGAACACTAAGGAATTCCGCACTGCACTTTTGGAAGCCGTACCCTATGACGAGCTAAGAAAGGACTATGCGGTAAAAGCCACGTCTTTGGTCTATCCGCTCTCCGGTTATCCTTCTGTTGTAGGCTGGGATGATTACGACCCGGAAGATGCCCTTGAGCTTATGAATATTGCCCGCAAAAAGGCAGGTCTTTCTTCTTCGGACATTTTAAAAATCACCTTCAGCATTATGGATTTGGACTACATGAAAAGTTGGGCAGAAGTTCTAAAGAAGGCTTGGGCTCCTCTTGGTGTAGAACTGGTTATAAGCGTTGACGGTAACTTTACTTCTTATGTTAACAAGATAAAGAATTCCCCGGCAGACTTGTTTATGTATTCCTGGATTGGAGACTTTGCCGATCCAACAACATTCCTGGAGCTTTTTAGAAGCAATTCCACGCTGAATGTTTCTGGATACAACAACAGCGTCTACGATGAGCTTTTAAAGAAGGCCGCCGGTACTGCAAAGCAAAGAGACCGTTTTGCAATCCTTGCAGAAGCCGAGCAGCTTATCCTTGATGATGCGGAAATAATTCCTGTATCACATCCGGTTTGCATGCACATCATCAACACGGACGTAATTGGCGGTTGGAAGAGCAATGCACTGGACATTCACCCTTTCAAATATATTTACATTAAGTCGGTGGAAACAGCTGTTCCTAATCTTGTTTCTTATCCTTCGCAGCCATCGCTTGGGCAAGAACGTCTTCCAGATTCACACTTATAAAACCTGAACGGCCAGTCTTGTAAAAGATGGTTTGTTCCCATGCAACATATAAATAGTTTCCGGCAATTGCAACTTCCCCGTAGTTGTAGCCAGCCGGCATTAACGGTAGCCTAAACGCAACAGCTTGCGAATCGGTTGCCGTTTTTTTTATGTAAGTTGTTCCGTCAGCAAAGACACATGCAATGTAACCTGCAAGGGGTGCCTCTATTCCGTGAGCGCTAACAGGAGATGCTCCGTTTCCGCTCTGGTAGTAGCTTAGCGGTGTAGTTCCCGACTCATCCCGCCAGATAAGATAGAAGGGGAATTCGCTGGGGATTGGGGAAAGCAAATCTTTTACCTTTTCCGGGGCAGAATTGTATAGCTTTGGCAGAATGAGCTTTTTGTATTCATCTTCGCTTGAAGGGTTAAAGAGCAGCATGTCTTCCGTGTTTAGCGCTGGCGAAAGCTCTGAAAGCTGAACATAGGGTTCCCATGTAAAGTATGAAAATTCAAAGCGGTTTGCATCAGGCTTTCTTTTTGCGGAACAGGCCCATGTTTTTCCATTCCACACGTAGCCTGTTATCTGGTCTTCCCTGGAAAGATGAAGGTTTTCGTAGGACACAAGCGGAAAAAACAGGTTTGATGACGGATTGAATTCCACCAAGAAAGGTCTGTGGCTTGGTTTTTGAGATGATTCCTGCGGCTGGGAAAAAGGCTCCTTTAGCTGATTAAAGAAAGTGCTTTTGTAAAGATAGAAGATGGGAACCCCTTTGCTAAAGACCAGAGAGTCTGCGGTTTCGCTTGCAAAGATGGAAACATCGCTAAAAAATTCCATGCCGTCTTTCTTTAGAGCAAGAATTCCTCCGTGGTTTACAAGAGCGTATGCCTGGTATGCGTATGCTCCACCGTCCATTGCTGGTACGCTACCCGCAGAAGAAATACGGACTGCTTCTGTCCATGGCTTTTCCGGTACGGCAGGTGCTTTTTGCGGAAGGTCGCATTTTTCAAATCCGTTCTGTGTAAAATAATACCAGGTGTGGCTTTTTTGCACGGAGCGCAGTTCCATAAGGCTGTCTTCTTTTTCTACCTTCTTTTTTGAGCAAGAAAATGATGAAAAAGCAATAAAAATAACGCTGGCTAATATAATAAAGCTGTAAGCTGCACTTTTAATTCTAAAAACATTCATTGCTATACTATATAACAGATTGAACTTTTGTTCCACTATTTAGAAGAAAGTGCTTTTCCCAAGCTGTTTTATCCTAACATCGCTTTTTTTGAACTTACCGGAAGAAATTGCCTTCATAATCCGCTCTTTGTCCAAAAGCCAAGGATCCGCCGACTTTTCAAGACAGGTCTGCTCAAATTTCTGCCAGTTAAAGCGGGTAAGAAATTCCTGCACGTCTTTTGCATTTCCAGAAGATGCTCCCTGGTAGAGCGAATACAAAACAGAAGCTGCAAATCCGTTTTGAAAGGAAAGCTCCTTGTTAAGCGGAAAAATTGCCCCGGTAGGACGCGGTATACCACTGCTTGCTATGTTTGCGCTAGAATGAAAAACTGGTTCTGCAAAAAAAGAAGCAACCCTGTTCTTGCAAACTTCTGCCCTGATTGTGCTCCCGGAAGGAAGGTTTAAAATCTTTCCGCTATTGATTCCGTCGCTGTATTCAATATTCCAGAATTCAACAGGAATAGAATTTCCGCCAGAATCCCTTGTAACGCAGGGAAGCTCTATTTTTACCGACTCCACGGAAGAGTTAAGTTCCTCCACTTCGCTGCATCCCAAGAGCAGGAATAAAAGTGCCGCTGCAAAAAATAAATTTATTTTATTCATCATATAATATATATGCTTTTAAAATTCAAAAAGGTAGAAAAAAACGTAAATTTTATTTATTATTGTGATTATTGCGGAGGAATTATGGAAGCAAAACCAGAAGCCGTTGTAGAAACTATTGGAGAAATAGGAACGGAAGTAACGGAACAGACAAAATCTTTTCTTCATATTGATGACTTAAAGACCTATCTTACCCCAGCCAATATTTTTAAAATCATAATAAGCGTAGTTGCGATTCTTATATTTTATACCCTTTACAGAATCATAAAGCGCATAATCAAAAAACGTGTTGCGGTAAAGATGGAGCCTCACAATGCGCAAATGCTAAGCAAAGCCATAAGCTACGTCTTTTACATACTTATGGGAATGTACATTCTTAGCCTCTTTGGAATTGACCTAAAAGCTATATGGGGAGCTGCCGGTGTTGCAGGACTTGCAATCGGTTTTGCTGCCCAGACAAGTGTAAGCAACATAATAAGCGGACTCTTTGTAATTTCCGAAAAGACACTAAAGATTGGCGACTATATAGAAGTTGGCGGTGTGGCAGGAACCGTAGACACGATAGGCCTTTTGAGCATAAAAATTCATACCGCAGACAACCAGATGATCCGCATTCCAAATAGCACAATCATCAACAATAACCTTATCAACTACAGCAGGTTCCCTAAGAGGCGTTTTGTCTTTGAAATCCCCATCGGCTACGACATGGACCTAAAGCGGGCATACGATGTTGTTAGCACTATTCCCGCAAAGTGCAAGAGCGTAATACAAGACCCGGCCCCGCTTCTTTTCTACGACG
>JAGACC010000072.1 GCA_017614295.1 Treponema sp. | reverse complement strand
TTTGCAACGGTTTCGTCTATGCTGTCTATGAGCATTCCTTCCGTAATTTCTATTTCCAGATGGCGGACGTCTATTCCGTGGCGGTTTATCTTTTTTATAAGCTCGTCAATAAAGTTGTCCTTTTTAAATTGTATGGGCGAAACGTTTACGCTTACGATTCCGTCAAAGTTGTAGTCGTTTTCCCAAGTGCGGATTGTGCTTAGTGCCGTGTCCAAAACCCAGTCACCGAGCGGTATTACAAGCCGCGACTCTTCTGCAAGCGGAATGAATTTTCCGGGGCTTATCCAACCCAGGTCTTCGTCGTACCAGCGGATAAGGGCTTCAAAACCTCTGAGCGCACCGGATGAAATGTCAAACTGGGGCTGGAAGTAGAGCTGGAAGATGTTGTCTGCCATTGCCTTGGACAGTTTGCTTTCTATGTTCATCTTCTGGATGAATTTTTCCTGCATTACCTGCTGGAAGAAAGCCACGTTGTTCTTGCCGTTCTTTTTTACTTCCGCCTTTGCCATGTCTGCAAACTTTAGCATGTCTTCGCTGTTGGAGCTGTCGTCGGGGTAGAGTGCCGCCCCTGCCGAAATGCTTATGTTTTTTTCGCGGAAGCTTGCAAGCAGTTGGTCTGCCTTTTCCTGCATTTCTTCGCGGGAATTAAGGTGGTTGCAGAGGAAGATGAATTCGTCCCCTCCAAAGCGGAATGCCGTGTCGTTTTCGGATTCAAGATGGTGGAGGGTGTCTGCTGCAGAGCGGATAAGTTCGTCTCCTGCGGTGTGTCCCAGTGAATCGTTTACGTTCTTTATGTTGTCCAGGTTCAAAAGGAATATGCCAAATTTGTCGTTGGTTCTTTTTTGTGCCGTTGCTGCCCTTAAAAGGCTTGCGTTAAAGGATGCCCGGTTCTGCATCTTTGTTAGCGAATCGTGGAAGGCCGTGTACTGCAGCTGCTCGTTAAGGCTCTGCATGTTGCTGAACTTGGTCTTTAGTTCCGTCTGGCTCTTGCTAAGTTCGTCGCTAAGGGTTGCAAGCCTAAGGTTTTGGTTCCTAAGCTGAATCTCGTTTTCTTTGTCGCGGGAAATATTAGAAACAGTTAGCGTAATGAATTCTTTTTCTATGCCGGTAAAGACAATCCTTATCCAGCAGTTCAAAAGGTTTGAATAGTAGGAACTTTCCACTCCGCTGGAACTTTTTACGCATTCGTCTGCAACTGCGCTCCACTGGAATTTTTGGGAAAGCAAGTGTTGGAAGTCGGAAAGTTTGTCCCCCGCGTGAATGTAGGATTTTGTTAGCGTTTCAAAAGCTTGGTTTGTGTAGTCGATGGAAAAGTCTGCAATTAAACCGTCCTGGCCGTATATTGGGGTTGCAACTAGAACCGCAGTAGAGAGGGTGTCTAATATTTTCTTATAATATTGTCCAGGTTTACCTTCCAACGCCATTGTCTCCTTTTCTGCCTACATTATATAACATTTTGCAAAAACTTTCATGCTTTTTTAAAAATTTTAGCATAAATATGCCTTTCTTTTTAAATTTCTGGAGCGCATTTCTCCTTTTACTGTGTCCGGCACTCCGTGACCGTCCAAACTCCTTAGCGTTTTTTCCCTGGCTGTAACAAGTAGCGCCAAGGAGGGCGCGTCATGTCTTTGCAAAGCGTCTGGTGAGTTTTCGCAAGAAAACTCACGGGAAAAAATGCCAAGGAGGGTATTTTTTCCCGCTTTGCGGTGCTTGCCCGCCTTACGGCGCGCGGCCCGTCAGTTCCTGCCGGTCGCCTTCGGCCACCTTCAATCGGGGCTAGGTTTGGTTTTGAAAATCGAATCTAACATAAAAACACTGTTTTACCAGAAAACTTTATGCTATAATCTCCCCATGGAAGGAATGCTTTGTAAAACCTGCTGCCACTGCGGTTTGTGCCCCGGAGACGGAACTTTTAAGGCAGACAATAATCTTATAATCAGCACGGAAGGAATTTCCGCACCCCTAAAGAAAAATCCGTCTTTGCCTCCATTTTACACCGGTATTGCCATAGACCTTGGAACAACTACTGTAGCCGCAAAAGCATACAGACTTTGCAACGCGGAACTCTTGGCGGAATATAAAGAAGCAAATTTTCAGCAGAGGTTTGGAAGCGACGTTATAGCCCGCATTTCCTTTGCTACGGAAGCGGAAGGCTACAAAAAGATAAGGGAAGCAACCCTTTTGCAGATAGAAAAAGCCGTAAAAAAACTCTTGGGGGAAGTTTCTTTCTTTTTTACTTCGCAGAGACTTGGAAGGCCACACCTTGCACGCCTTGTAATTACCGGTAACACAGCCATGCAGAGCTTTGCCGCCGGTATTAGCGTAAAGGGACTTTCCGTTTTTCCCTTTAAAGCGGACTATCTTTTTGGCGAAGAAATGCCTGCATCCCACTTTTTTGGAAAAGCTTCGTTTTTAAGCGCAGACTGTCCTGTCTATTTTACACCAGCCCAGAGCGCTTTTATTGGCGGAGACATAATTTCTGCTATGATGGCATGCGGTTTTTCAGAGGAAAATGCTTCTGTAAAGATTCTTGCCGATGTGGGAACCAACTGCGAGATGGCACTTCTTGACCCTAATGGTAATCTTTTTTGCACTTCTTCTGCTGCAGGTCCTGCTTTTGAAGGCTACGGCATAAGTCAGGGGATGAATGCTTCTGAAGGGGCTGTTGCAAAGGTTAGTCTTAGCTCAAAAGATGAATCTGGAGCTAAAAGTGCTGGCAAGGTAAAGTTTTTGTGCAGCGTAATTGGCGGCGGTAATGCAAAGGGTATATGCGGAACCGGTATTTTAAGCGCAATATCTCTCTTCTATAGAACAGGCATAATAAACCAAAACGGAACACTCCTCCGCGGAACTGATTCTGTTAGCCTTTGCAAAGGGGTTAGTCTCTGCCAAAAGGACA
>JAGACC010000071.1 GCA_017614295.1 Treponema sp. | reverse complement strand
TTGTAACAAGCCGGATAAAAATCTTTCCATGCTCTGCTTATTGAAAGTTTAACCGTTCAGCTTTTCAAGCTCGCTTTTTACGATTTCTGCAACTTTGGCGGAGGCATTTTCCAGAGGGATTAATTCCGCGTCCTGTGCATTGCGGAGCTTTACCTCTACGTTTGGAAGGTTTTTGTCTCCAACCGTAATGCGTACCGGGAAGCCAATCAAGTCCATGTCGTTGAATTTTACGCCCGGTCTTTCTGCCCTGTCGTCCAGAAGAACTTCTATTCCTGCATTTGTAAGCTCTTCGTAGAGGCGGTCTGCGGCTTCCTTCATCTGTCCGTCGTACTTGATGGGGACTATTGCTACCTGGAATGGTGCGGTTGTCATTGGCCAGAGGATTCCCTTTTCGTCGTGGAAGGATTCGATTATGCTTGCCAGTACGCGGTCAACGCCAATTCCGTAGCATCCCATTGTTGGTACTGCGGCTTTTCCGTTTTCGTCAAGGTAGGTTACTCCCATGCTCTGGGTGTATTTTTTGCCAAGCTTAAAGATGTGTCCAAGTTCGTTGCCCTTTGTTGTGTGGTACTTGCCTCCGCAGCCTGGGTTACAGCAGGTGTCTCCTTCTTTTGCGGTGCGTACGTCTGTGGTAAGCCATGCGGTATAGTCGCGTCCCGGTTCAACGTGCTTTAGGTGGTAGCCTTCTTTGCCGGAACCTGTGATTGCGTCGTGCATGTCGTTTACGCTAAGGTCCTGAACTATTGGGCAAAGTGATGTGAGTGGGCCTACAAAGCCGTGTGGTGCCTGGGCAATCTTAAGTATTTCTTCGTCGTCGGCAAGGCATACTTCGCTTGCTTTTAGTGCGCCTGCAAGTTTTGCTTCGTTTACGTCAAGGTCTGCGCGTATAAGTACACATACGTAAGAAAGCGGATAGAATGCAAAGTCTCCGTCTTTTGTCTGCTTAAGGTCTTTGCAGTGGGGTGCTTTGCTTAAGTCCAAAGTTGAATTTATTACGCGGTAGATGAGTGCCTTGATAAACATTTTGGGTGTGCAGCCAAAGAATTTTTCCATGTCTTCTATAGAAAATACGTTTGGTGTTTCCACAAGTTCCGGTTTTAGGTCTGTTGGCTTCTGAGGGTTGCCGTCGTTGTCTACTGCCGGGTCTGCAAAAGATGCTGCTTTTTCTACGTTTGCTGCATAACCGCACTTTGAGCAGAGGATAAGGGTGTCGTCTCCAACAGTGCTTTCCACCATGAATTCTTCGCTTCCGCTTCCACCCATTGCGCCAGTATCTGCCTTTACGGGGATTACCTTAAGTCCAAGACGCTTAAAGATTCTAAGGTAGGCCTTTGCATAAGCCTGGTAGGTTTCGTCCAGCGATGCATCGTCCTTGTTAAAGGAGTAGCCGTCCGCCATGTTGAATTCACGGCCACGCATAACTCCGTATCTTGGGCGGATTTCGTCGCGGTACTTTGTGTTTATCTGGTACATGTTGATTGGCAGTTGCTTGTAGCTTGTAAGACCTGCCGCTGATATTGCAGTGAATGCCTCTTCTGCGGTGGGGCTAACAACCATGTCCTGTTCACCGCGGTTTTTTGCCTTGAGCATCTGGGGGCCCATGGTGTCCCAGCGGCCGCTCTGCTTCCAAATTTCGCCTGGAACAATGACGGTTGGCTTAAATTCGCATGCACCGCTTCTGTTCCATTCTTCCTTGATGATATTTTCCACTTTGCGGTAGGCGCGGAGCCCCAAAGGCATATATGTGTAAAGTCCGTTGCCGAGTTTGCGGATTAAGTCTGCCCTCATCATAAGCTGATGGCTAGAGATTATGGCTTCTGCAGGAGCTTCCCGCAGCGTGTGTAAAGGTAATTGTGATGTTTTCATGCAAGGTATTATATAGAAAAGAAGGCTTTTAGTTAATAGGGGGCGTGCACCATTGATTAGAGCAAAAAAAGCCTATATACTGGACGGCATGAAGTGTAAGACAAAAGTTGCTTTTTTTGCATATATGGCTTTGCTGCTCCTTAGTCCGGCGGCAACAATTTGCTTTGCTACGGAAGAAAGCTCACTGGCAGATCAAAAGGCTGCAGCAGGAATCATCCACGAAAACCTTATCTTAAGCGAAGACGGAAAAACCGTAACCGGTACTGTGGACAAGGGCATTACTAGCGCAGAAATACCGCAAGGAGTTACCTCTATTGCAGCCAAGGCCTTCTTCCACTGCGAAAACTTGCGTTCAATCGTAATTCCGGAAGGTGTAGTCACAATTGGTTCATGGGCCTTTTCCCACTGCCGCGCCCTCTCCGAAGTTTCCCTGCCCAAAAGCCTTTCCCGCATAGAAGCCGGAGCCTTTAGCTGGTGCGACAAGCTCTTTTTTATAGAATTCCCCGCAAAGCTAAACTACATTGGTGCAAACGCATTCTATTCCTGCGCATCCCTAAAAAGCGTCACCTTGCCAAAAGGAATTGCAAAGATAAGGAATTCAACTTTTTACGGCTGCCTAAAGCTCGAAGAAGTAATTTTTCCCCAAAGCCTTACGGAAATAGAAGAAAATGCCTTTGTAAACTGCGCATTCAAAACAGTAGACTTTCCGCCAACCCTGGTTCAAATTGGAAAGAGCGCTTTCTACCACTGCCCCCAGCTGGAAAAGGTAAGCATTCCCGCCTCCGTTGCAGAAATAGGAGCCAAAGCATTTGCCCACTGCCCGTCCCTTTCCAAAGTTGAATGGAGCAACCACAGCTGGCTAAAAGAAGTTGATGCGGATATATTCAGCAAGAGTCCGGTCTACACAAACCTGAACCTTCCAGATTCAATCAGTCTTGTAAACTATAACGGACCTTCGCAGGAAGAACCTGTCCCCCCGGAATTGCAGGGGGAGCAAGAAGAAGTTCCTTCAAAAAAGAAAAAATAAAACTTGGGGCTTTGCTTACATACGGCTCTTTAGCTGCTGAACAAGGTCCTGGATGTTGTCCGTGTTGTCAACCGCCTGTCCGTTCAGGATGTTAAAGTATAGCCCTGATGTGTAATAGTATATTTTGTATTCAACGGTATTTGTCTTTGGGTCGGAATTCAAATGGCTCTTGTAAGTAGTTGATTCGCAGACAAGAACATAGTTGGTGCCGGAAACTTTGTAAAGAGTTGCCACGAATTTTCCCATCTCTCCGCAAAGGCTCATCTCTGAATAAAGACTTTCCGCTTCTGACCGGTAGACGCAAATTTCTCCGCCTTCAGAAGAATGACCGTTGTAGTCATAAGTCTTCCTGGAAAGATCCTGTTTTAGATAGTAATTTATTTGGTTAAGTTCGTTAAGGTATGCCTGTATAACATTGCCGCCCTTCTGGTTAACAAGCAGCTCATAAACATCTTTGTTAACAACGCCGTTTACAGAAAATCCAGCAAGCTTTTGGAATGACTTTACTCCCTTTTCCGTTTTTGGGCCAAACCATCCGTCCGCTTCCCCAACTTCCGTAAAGCCAAGATTGTTCAGTGCCACTTGAACTGCACGTACATCTTCTCCGTTCATGCGGGATTTTTTTAGCATCAAAAGCCTGGAATAATTCTGGGCAGTGGCAAAAAATGCCGCAAATAAAACCAACAGTGTAAGAATTGAAAAACGCTTCATAATTTACCTCTTGGCTTAATGATAAATCCAATCTTTGCAGAATTCAAGAGTAAATGCAAAATGTCCTTGTCTGAATTTTTTGGACGGCAGTTTCTTGTAAATGACTTTGTGTTTTTTGCAAACAATTATTCATCG
>JAGACC010000070.1 GCA_017614295.1 Treponema sp. | reverse complement strand
ATAGGGGAATGAACTTTGTTCAATGTAACGTCTGTATTTTTCGGACAAAGAAAGGTTTGTGTCTGGCATTGCGGAACAAAATTCTTTAAAGGACAATGGGAGCATTTCTATTGTTATATATCTGCCGGAAAGAAGCGTGGCAAGTTCCCCGGAAAGCAGATATGCATTGCTGCCGGTAATGTAAAGGTCTAGATTTTCGTTCAGAAAAAGACTGTCAACGACCCTTTGGAAATCTTGGACGTTCTGAATTTCGTCAAAGAAAATATATGTCTTTTTGTCTGCTGAAATTCTTTCTTTTATGTATTCATAAAGTTTTTTTGGGGTCAAAAGGTCATAGTTGTCATAGTCTTCAAAATTTATGAAGATTATTTGTGATGGTGAAACTCCGCTTTCTATAAGCCAGTCTCGGAACATCATTAAAAGCGTTGATTTTCCGCAGCGACGCACGCCGGTAATTACTTTGATGATGTGCTTGTCGCGGTATGATTTGAGCCTGTTGAAGAATTCTGTTCTTGTAATAGTCTTCATACTTTGGATTATAAACCGAACTTTCTCAAAAATCAAGTAAAAGTTTGGAATGTAAGCCGAAGTTTTGCTGAAAATAAGGAAAGTTTGGAATGTATGCCGAACTTTTGAAAAAATATTCCTTGACTTACTGCTTTTTTTTTTCTATTTTAAAGCGTATGGGTGGGATGGTGCTTGTGGCGAGGAAGCTTAGGCCGCTGGATTTTGTTTTTGTGGCGGGGGTGCTGGGGCTTGCCTTGTTTTTGTTTATCGGACTCAGGAAAAATTACGCTTCTTCAAAGAGGAATCTTCTTGTGCAGAGTTCTGCGGGTGGGGAGTATGTCTTTCCTCTTGACCGCGACGGCGTTTACAATGTTCCGGGTTCGCACGGGGATTCTGTTATAGAGGTTCTGGATGGTAAGGCCAGGTTTAGGGATTCTCCGTGTCCGAACAAGACTTGCGTGCAGCAGGGTTTTATTTCTTTGCCGGGACAATGGGCTGCCTGTTTGCCAAACGATGTTTTTATAATGGTACAGGGGGCTGCAAAGAAAGGTTCGGTGGATGCCCTTGCAAACTAGAGGCTGTTTTTCCCGAGGATGACTGTGAGTGGGCGTTCTTGCCATTAATCCTAGCCCCGATTGAAAGGGCGGTGGGGTAAAAAATTGCCTCCATGCAATTTTTTACCCGCAAGTTTCCTTAAGAAAACTTGCGAAATGTTGTCTGCAAACAAATGACGCGCCCCGCTGGAAGCTGCGCTGCGTGAGCCCGTGGCGCTGTTTGTTTGCGGGTTGGTAAAAATGCTATGGAGTTTGGACGGACACGTAGTGCCGGACACAGTTTAACAAAGAAATATGCTCCAGATTGATAAGGTAAAAAAGGAGAGGTTATGGCTAAGAAAAAAGGTTCTATTGTATATAAGTGTTCAAACTGCTCTTACAGTCAGCCGGGGTGGCTTGGACGCTGCCCGAATTGCGGAGAGTGGAATTCCATGCAGGAATGTATTGTTGACCCGAATGCGGCTACACCCACTTTGAATGCGGACGGTACGAGCGTAAAGGTAAAGCCTGTTCCCATGGCAAGAATTTCTGTTCAGGATGAAGGGCGCATTTCTACCGGTAGTCCGGAGTTTGACAGGGTGCTTGGCGGCGGTGCTGTTAGGCGGTCTGCAATTTTGATTGGCGGTGAACCTGGTATTGGAAAGTCTACGCTTTTGATTCAGACGGCGGCTTCGCTTTTAAAGAATTCTACTGCGGGGGCTAAGCCTTGCTACAAGGTTCTTTATGTTTCCGGAGAGGAGTCTGCCCAGCAGATAAAGTCCCGTGCGATTAGGCTTGGACTTGATACGGATGCGGTGGAGATTCTTTGCACTTTGCGGCTGGAAGATATTCTTGATGCGCTTGACGGTCTTAATCCTTCCTTTGTGATAATTGATTCGATTCAGACGGTTTATTCGGTTCAGGCGGGGATTGTTCCCGGTACTGTTAGCCAGCTTAAGTATTGCGCGAACGAGCTTATTTCTTGGGTTAAGGAAAGGGACTGCGTTCTTTTTATGACGGCTCATGTTACCAAGTCGGGTGATATTGCGGGGCCAAAGAGTCTTGAGCACATGGTGGACACTGTTATTTCTTTTGAGCGTAGCGGTGACGAGGTGCGCTTTTTGCGGGCTACCAAGAACAGGTTTGGTTCTATTGACGAGCTTGGGATTTTTGAGATGGAGGAGAATGGTCTTAAGGAAGTTTCTGATCCAAGTTCGCTTTTTCTTACCCGTAGGGAAGGTAGCACTCCTGCGGGTATTGCTTGTGCCAGCGTTTTTGAAGGTAGCAGGGCTTTTGTTGTGGAGATTCAGGCTCTTACCGTTCCGGCTAAGGCTTCCATGAACCGGGTGTATTCGGATAAGGTTGATTCTGCCCGTGTTAGCAGGGTGGCGGCTGTTCTTGAAAAGAGGGCTGGGATTAAGTTTAGCGATCAGGATTTGTATATTAACGTTGCGGGTGGGGTTAGGCTTACGGAGAGTGCGATTGATGCGGCTCTTGCGGCGGCTCTTTATTCTGCGCGGACGGATTTGCCTCTTCCGGAGAAGACTGTGGTTACGGGTGAACTTAGCCTTGCGGGGGAGATTCGTCCGGTTAGCAAGATAAAGCAGAGGATTAAGACTGCTAAGGAGCTTGGCTTTACCAATGTGATTGCACCGGGCGGGGAGAGCGGTTCTAAGGGGGCGAATTCTGTTAAGGATCTGCTTTCCCTTCTTTTTGCTAAGAAATAGTTCTTGACTTTTGCTTGCTTTTGGGGTGCTTTTTGCGGAGCTTTTTCGGTTTGCCATTGGGGGCTTTGCTGTGCTATACTTTGTTTTAGGATTTAGGACTTTAGGAAAGGCGATTTATGTTTGGAATGAACGACGAAGATTTGTTTGTGTTTTTGGGAGCTGTTGCGGACGACACTGTTCTTGGAGTTGAAGAAGCGACTCTTTTTGCAAAGGACGAGGTTTTTAGAGAGATAGACATGCAGGCTGAAGGTTCAAAGATAAAGGGATGTCTTTTCTTTGGAAGAAGGGGAGCCTATTTTTATACTGAACCAAAGAACGTGCACTATGACTGGCAGAGGCAGCTCTTGAAGTTTAAGAAGCTTAAGTGTGCTGAATTTTCCGCTGACCAAAAGAAGAAGACTCTTAGGGTGAGTTTTAAGGGACGCTCCGGTTCTGCGATGGAATTTACTCTGGAACTTGAGCGCGAGGCTTCCGGCTTAATAGAAGCTTTT
>JAGACC010000069.1 GCA_017614295.1 Treponema sp. | reverse complement strand
TGTGGATATTTTTTACCACCACAGGATGGATAAGGATACTCCGCTTGAAGAAACCATGGGTGCGCTTGCCCAGGCTGTTAGGAGCGGAAAGGCTTTGTATGTTGGGCTTTCAAATTATGACGGTGCGACTCTTAAAAAAGCGGCTGCAATTTTGGAGGAACAGAAGATTCCATTTGTGATTGCACAGAACCGCTACAATATTTTTGACCGCGAAGTGGAAAAGAACGGTCTTAAGAAAACTGCGGCAAAACTTGGCAAGGGGATTATCTGTTACAGTCCTTTGGCTCAGGGGATTTTGTCTGACCGCTACATTAACGGTATTCCGGAGGATTCGCGCATAAAAACAGACGGACGCTTTTTGAAGGAGTCTTCTATTACAAAGGAAAAGCTTCTTCAGATAAAGAGGCTGAACGACCTTGCTCAAAAGAGGGGGCAGACTCTTGCACAGATGGCGCTTGCTTGGCTCTTGAAGGACGGTGATGTTACAAGCGTAATTGTTGGGGCTTCAAAGACTTCGCAGATTATGGACAACATTGCGGCTCTTAGGAATACTAAGTTTTCTGCGGCGGAACTTTCTGCTATAGACAGGGCTTCTGTTTAATTTTTGCTGACCGTGCTAAATTTAACCGCGCGGATAGAATACGTGGAGTAAGTCCATTCGACCGGCGCTTTGCAGGGCTTCTATGACAAGGCTTTTGTTTTCCCTTTTGTTGAACTGAAGTAGGGCCCTTTGCAGCCTTCTTTCTCTTGCTCCGCGTGCAACATAGACTTTTTGCAGGGAACCGTCGGCATTTTGCTTGTGGGGGTTAAGTCCTGTCCAATACATGCAGGTGGAAAGGCTTCCCGGTGTTGGGTAGAAATCCTGTACCTGGTCGGGGACAAAGCCTGTCTTTTTTAGGTAGAGGGCAACTTCTATTGCTTCTTTTAACCCGGCTCCTGGATGTGCGCATATATAGTAGGGGACAAGGTACTGCTTTTTGCCAAGTTCTTTGTTTACCCTTGCGTATTCTTTGCTGAATTCTTCGTAAAGGGAGTGGCAGCTTTTCCTCATGAGCGTAAGAACTGAATCGCTTACGTGTTCCGGGGCTACTTTTAGCTGACCGGAGATGTGGTCTTTGCAGAGTTCGTAGAGGAAGGTTTTGTCTTTGTCCATCATAAGGTAGTCGAAGCGGATTCCTGAGCGGATAAAAACTTTCTTTACCTTTGGCAGGGACTTTAGTTTGCGGAGAAGCTCTATATAGTCTGTGTGGTCAACTTTTACGTTGGGGCAGGGGTTTGTTCCAAGACAGTCGCGTTTGGGGCAGGCACCTCTTTTTGCTTGTAGTTCGCAGGCATCGTGGCGGAAGTTTGCGGTTGGGCCACCCACGTCATGGATGTAGCCTTTAAAGTCCGGGTCTTCCGTCATCAATGCGGCTTCTTTTAAAAGGCTCTGGTGGCTTCTTGATTGAATTCTTCTTCCCTGGTGGAATGTTATTGCGCAAAAGCTACAGGCTCCAAAGCATCCCCTGCAGCTTGTAAGGCTGAATTTTACTTCTTCCAAAGCGGGAATTCCTTTTTTGCCGTTTTCTGCATTTTTATCGTATGACGGGTGCCAACGCCTTGTAAATGGTAGCTCGTAGATTGCGTCGAATTCCTTGGTTGTTAGCGGAAGGGATGGTGGCTCCTGTACTACATAGCGGCTTTCTGCGGCTTCTATGAGTGTGTGTGCGTTTATGGCATCCGTGTTTTCTTCCTGGACAAGATAGGAACGGGCAAACAAGTCTTTGCATTCTGCCGTGTCTTTGCTGATTTCTGCGTAGGGCGGAAGCATTAGGGCTTTGTTTGCAATGGTATTATTGTCTTTGTTTTCCTCTTTGTCTTTTAGGGCCTGAACGTATGGAGGAAGTTCTTCTTCTTTTCCTGTGTACCAGCAGGTTCCCCTTACACCCCGGATTTGTCTTACCGGAATGCCTTCCTTTAGCTTTGCGGCTATTTCCAGTATTGCGTGTTCCCCCATGCCGTACATTAGCAGGTCTGCTTTGGAGTCAAGAAGGATTGAACGCTTTACGGTGTTTGACCAGTAGTCATAGTGGCTGAACCTTCTTAGAGAGGCTTCTATTCCGCCGATTATTACAGCTACACCCTTGTAGGCTTCGCGAATCTTTGCGGTGTATTTGATGATTGCCCTGTCCGGTCTGCGGCCTGCAATTCCTCCGTGGGAATAAGCGTCTTCTGAGCGGGGTTTGTTGTTTGCGGTGTAGTTGCTTACCATGCTGTCCATGGCACCCCCGCTTACCAGAAAGGCAAGTTTGGGGCGTCCAAATTCCTTAAAGCTTTCTGCGCTTTTAAAGTCTGGCTGGGCAAGAAGTCCTACTGTGTATCCGTTTGCTTCGAGCAGTCGGCACAGTAGGGCGGCGGCAAAAGATGCGTGGTCTACATAAGCGTCTCCGCTTACAAAAACAAAGTCAACCTCTTTTATGCCCTTCTTGTCCAAGTCCTCTTTGCAGATAGCAAGAAATTTGTTTTCCATAAACAGCGTGCTTAAACTATGGCTAAGGTTAGCGCGTAATGTTTACGGAAGAGAGCGAAATTTCCTTTTTGTACTTTAGAGGCAGGTTTGGAGCGTATGATGTCTCCGGGAAGGAAAGGCCTGAATCAAGTACGAATGTTGGGTTTGAGCCTTTTTTGTTCAAGAGCTGTACAATGAAGGAACCGGACTTTAGCGTGTTGAGAGAAACTTTCATCGGGATTTTTCCTGATGATGCGCTTATTGAATTTCCGCCTACAGGTGCTACGTTTGCAAGTGTTTTTCCTGAAGTGTCCTGCAGTGAGCAAGAGTTTATGAGGAAGTTCCAAGCGGCGCTTCCTGCGTTTGCAACGTTAAGGTCAAAGTTCATGTCTATGTTAAGGTCTACTCCGTCAAAGGTGTCTGCACTTAGGCTGCGTCCTGCCAAGATGGATGCTGCTACTGTTGCGGCTTTTACAGGGTTCATTCCTCCGTTTACCAGAGAGCTCTTTAGGTCGGTAAGTGTTGGAAGCTGAATCTTGGGGTTTGATACGGAAAGGCTTGGCTTGATGACTGGAACTTCAAAGCTCTTGCTGAATGGAAGAGTAAGGTTCTGGCCAGTTCCAAGTGCTTCGCTAAGGTTAAGGGAAACATTTCCGTCGAATGTGAATGGGAGGGCTTTTGATCCGCTTGAAGAAGATGCACCCTTTGCCATGCTTATGATTTTGTCGTATGGAATCTTAAAGTTAACGCTGTTTGTTTTTGAACCCATTGCGGCAACGCTTATGCCTTTGTCCGTAACAATTTTTGCATAGGTTGAGCTGTCGTGGAGCAGGTTTCCTTCCAGCTTGTCGATTGTGAATGCAACCGGATATGGGTTTGTGATTGAATAGTCAACATTGAAAGTGATTCCTTCAAGATCCAGGGATTTGATTCCAACGCCCTTCATGGAAAGAGACGGTGTGGATAAAATTCCCGAAAGTGATTCGCAGGAAAAAGTTATGACCGAAAGAATTGCAGCCAAAGCTCCGCATAAAAATACAGATTTTTTCATAAAATAAACTCCTGTTTTTACGGTTTTTTAAGACTGTCTATATTTTAATGCCTAAACATAGGAAATTTCAAGACAAATAAAGGAAAATTCGCTATACTTCTACCTGGAGTACAATTTGAAGAGAATTCTGCCTGTATTGTTTTTTATTCTTGTCTGTATGGCAACGCTTATTTATATGGGAAGGGCAATTCCCTCTTTTAGGGCTGATGTTTCCGAGAACAAAGGCATTTACAAATCTATTCCCATGAACCGCAGCCAGTTCTTGCGGCAGACTTATAACAATTGCGCACCCTATTCAGCAATGGCAGTTATTTCTATCCTAAGAAAAAATATCATTGACCCGGAAAAGCTTGCTTCGGAAATAAACTGGAGGATGGAAAAGAATTTGACCTTTCCCCAGGGGCTTGTGAACCTTTTGCATAATTACGATGTGGAGACAAAAGAATATGCCATGTCCCGCTATTCCGATGCGCAAAAAGTCAACTGGCTAAAGAATATGGCAGACAACAATACGCCTGTAGTTCTTCTGGTTAAGCAGCACAATATACTTCATTTTATAACCCTGCTCGGCTATGATTCCCACGGTTTTATGTTCTATGACTCTATGCAGGAGCGCCGCGGAGAGAATTCCGAAATGACAAAAGTTGACCACCCCGAATACGAAGGCAACCGCTATTATTTGACGGAAGAATTTCTTTCCATGTGGAATGAAGGCCATGTAGGTATTTTCTTTAAGAACTGGGCTGTCGTCTGTTACTAAGTCTGCTAGCAAATCTGTTACCAAGATAGACAAAAGGAGATTTTTTATGGAATTTAATTCATTTGAGAGGACAGGAAGCAAAAGCGATGCACCGGTAGAGCGTGAAGCTGTAAACCGTAAGATTGCCCGTGAGTCTGCCGCGGAAGGAATGGTTCTTTTGAGGAACGACGGAGTTCTGCCACTTTCAAAAGATAAAAGCATAGCAATATTTGGCAGCGGAGCCAATCACACCATAAAGGGAGGCACCGGTTCCGGAGAAGTGAATGAGCGCGAGTCCGTAACTATTCTTGAAGGTTTGCGCAATGCTGGTCTTAAAATAGAAAATGAGGACTGGCTAAAGGAATACGATGATTCATACCAAAAAGCCCGCCTTGAATGGAAAGATTTAATCATAAGAAAATGCAATGGAAACACTGAATCCCCGGAATTTTTTGTTGCCCATGCAGAAAATCCATTTAGAGCGCCAAAGGGTAGGGCAATTACAAAACAGGATCTTGGAAATGCAGACGTTGCAATTTATGTCGTAAGCAGGATTGCCGGTGAAGGAAGTGACCGCAAAGAAGAAAAAGGCGACTGGTATCTTAGCGATTCTGAAGAAGATGAACTTAAGACCCTTTCTTCCCTTGCAAAGAAACTTATTGTTCTTGTGAATGCTGGTGCCCAGATAGACATGAGCTTTATCCATTCACTGCAAAACCTTGCCGCTGTAGTTGATGTTAAGCAGCCTGGCATGGAAGGTGGCAATGCTGTAGCGGACCTTCTTACCGGAAAAGTTACTCCTAGCGGAAAGCTGACTGCAACTTGGGCAAAGAAATATTCCGATTTTCCTGGAGCGGCAAATTTTAGCTATAAAAACGGAAACCTTCAGAAGGAATATTATAATGAAGGAATTTTTGTAGGCTACAGATATTTTGATGCATTTGGCATTGATGTTGACTATCCATTTGGCTTTGGACTTTCCTACACAAACTTTGACGTTAAAATGGTTTCTGCAAAGGCAGACAAGCTTGTTCACGTAAATTTTTCCGTTACCAATACAGGTTCAAAATTTTCTGGAAAGGAAGTTGTCCAGCTCTATGCTTCTTGCCCACAGACGGCTCTTGTAAAAGAAGAAAAGCGTTTGGTTGCCTTTGCTAAGACCCGCCTTCTTAACCCCGGTGAAAGCGAAGAGGTTGAACTTTGCTTTGCAACAAAAGACATAGCTTCTTTTGACGAACAGAAGGGAGAATGGGTTCTTGAAAAGGGACTTTACGCTTTGTCCGGTGGAAATAGCAGTGCGGATGCAAAATTGTGCGCTGTTCTAAAACTTTCTGATGACTTTGTGGTGGAAAAGGTAAACCATGTTTGTCCTCTAAAGGAAAAGCTTGAATCTCTTGAGCCAAAGAAGGATTTGCTAAAAAAAGCGGAAGAGGCTTGGCAGGCAAAAGCAAAGGAACTTGGTCTTACACCCGTGGAATTTGTTCCTAGTAAAGAAGGAAAAATGCCTTACGAAGAAGATGAAAAGGATGCCCTCGCTAAGAAAATGGCGGCTTCCCTAAACCGTGAGCAGCTTATTACCTTTGTGCACGGTGTCTTTAACAAGGCTAAGGGTTCTACAGTTGGCGATGCCGGAAAGCGTGTTCCAGGTACTGCTGGCGAGACAACCGACGAATTGGTGGACATGGGAATTCCTCCGGTAATAATGGCGGACGGTCCTGCTGGAGTGCGTGTTGTGCAGAAGTACGAAGTGGACAGGGCAAGCGGCAAACCTTATTTTGACGGCCTTACCCAGTCTATGGCACACGGATTCTTTGCAATGGACCACCACAGGCAGAATGTGGACACCTACTGGCAGTTCTGTACAGCCTTCCCAATAGGTTCACTTCTTGCGCAGACATGGGATAAAGACCTGATTGCAAAAGTTGGAAAAGCAGTTGCCGTAGAAATGGAAGAATTCCATGTTTCTTGGTGGCTTGCTCCGGGAATGAACATTCAGAGGAACCCACTCTGCGGACGCAATTTTGAATATTTCTCCGAAGATCCTCTTGTAAGCGGAATTTGTGCTGCTGCAATGACGGACGGAGTTCAGTGCGGAAATGGAACTGGTACTACAATCAAGCACTTTGCCTGCAACAATCTTGAAGACAACCGCAAAGGTTCAGATTCTGTTTTGACCGAGCGTGCCTTGCGTGAAATCTATTTGCGTGGCTTTGAAATAGCAATAAAGAAGTCCCAGCCAATGGGATTGATGACTTCTTACAACCTTGTTAACGGAGTTCATTCTGCAAACAGCAGGGATCTTTGTACGGAAGTTGCTCGCAATGAATGGGGCTTTAAGGGTATGATAATGACCGACTGGACCACAACGGATTCCATTGGCGGAAGTACGGCCTGGATGTGTCCAAAGGTTGGCAATGATTTAATAATGCCTGGTGCCCGTTCTGATGAAGAAAGCATGGCTGGTGCCTTGGAGGAAGGAAAGCTTACCGATGATGATTTGCGCTCATGTGCGGAAAGACTTATAAACATTATCCTCCGCACAAACGCATTCAAAAATTCTGTTCCGTATAGAACAAGATTCGGTTTTTAGAAGAAGCTTAGAGCAAGTTTTTTTATAGCATAGGCCACTCCGCTTTTGTCGCAGTCTTTTGTTACAAAGCGGGCGGCCTTTTTTGCTTCCTCGCAGGCGTTTCCCATGGCAACAGATGTGAATCCCGGAAGGCTTAGCATGGGAATGTCGTTTCCGCTGTCTCCAATCACCATGATTTCTTCATTCTTTAGACCGATGATTTTTGCAATCTTTAAAAGACCCTTGCCTTTGTCTGCTTCCATGGCAGTAACTTCTATATAGTTGCCGTAGGGAATAACTTTTAGCTTTCGGCCTTTCAGTTCTTCTAGGATTTTCTGCTTTTCCCCATCATCTCTTGCCATAAGGGCTATTTCTTGTGCGCTGTTTGCCTTTGAAAATTCATGAATGTCTTCAACTGCCATGCGTGTTGCGGAGATGTAGTTTTCCAGAACCGTGCCCTTAAACTTCTGAAGCCTTTCTTTGTAGACTTCCGGATTTTCGTATGCATAATTTT
>JAGACC010000068.1 GCA_017614295.1 Treponema sp. | reverse complement strand
GCAAAGCTTCTAAGGGCATTGTTTTTTTCATTCTGGCCGTTTTCGCTAAAGATATTGTCTATGTTCGTTATATTGAAGAGGAACATAACAAAGTCGTTTTTAATCTCGTGTCTTTCCGCGTTGTAAAAGTTAAGGCAGCCCGTTAGCATGTCCCTTTCAGTTGCATTTTTTAGTGTCTCGGAGCGTGCCTTTATAAGTTCCTTGTTAAAGAAATCCTGAATTGCGTTAAAGATGTAGAATAAATATAGAAGAAGAATTCCGATTCTTGTAAAGAAGAACAGATCCGTTGTGGCACCCATGAAAATTTGCTTTAGCATGTCGATTGTAAAGCCTGTCATGTTTATGATTATTAGGACGTCCAGCACATCAAGCGTTGCCTTTATGGAAAATGAATCAGAGAATATAAGGATAATACCGTAGCAGTCAAGGATAAAGTTAAAGGCCAAAAGGTAAATTCTTACGAATGTGAATGGTATGAATGTGCAGAAGGACAGGATGCATGTTATGAAGATGTTTACAAGGATTATATGGTTCAGCAGCCTGTAGATTTTTTCATCCTTTGAGATGAGCTTTTTTTCCTGAAGGAGGAACATAAAGGCGGAAGGTCTTATTGCAATGAACAGGGTCGAAAGCAGGTAGAGTGAAAATGTGTTCTTGGAAAACAAAAAACCAATGTGGCTTTCGCATATAAGGGCCGTGGTGGTTATCATGGTGAACCAGAAGATATGGAGCCAGCGTTTGGTCTTCATGTTCTTGCGGTTTACAAAGTAAAAAATCAATATGAGTCCTGCGGCAATAAGCAATAGTCCAATGGGAACAACCTGGTAGAGGCTTTTTAGTATGCAGCTGGAAATACAGGTGTCTTCATTGCCTATGTATATGGTTGGAATTGTTCCCCTGAACATCTGGTAGTACCATCTGTTGAACTGTTCATTTTGGGAGCTGAAATTCTTTTTAAATTGAATCGTAATAACAAAGCGCGGGCTTTCGGATTTTGGAATTTTTACTACATGAATTGCGTTGCCGCTTTCCGAACCGATTATCTGCTTGCCCGTGTAGCCGGATGTGTACAGGGTTCTTGTTTCGCTTCCGTCATCTATTGTTACGAATACATTTTGGTTGTGCGTAATAAAGAAAAGTTCCTTTAGGCTGTCCGCTTCGGAAAATACTCTTTTTATAGAAAGCTTTCCGTCTTGCGGCGAAGAAGTTTCTGGGTCAATAATCCAGCCTGAATTCAGCTTTGCCCAGGGAGATACGGCTTTAAAAAATGAGTGGTGAGTCCACTTTGTAGATCTGGATGAAAAGAAAAGAGAGATTGCAATAAAAGCAGTTGCAAGTATTACTAAAAAAAAAGAAACAGACTTTTTCACGACAAATCTATTATATCATGAAAAAGTCTGTTCACCAAGAATTTTTTTTTCTTATTTTTTTACCGTCTTATTTCTTTAAAAGGACTGCAAAAGGATTGTATTTCATTCCGTCATCGCTGCCAAAATTGCCTCTTTCCCTATGCTGACCGTTGCCCTTTGCTGCTGCGGAATTTGTGCCCGCTTTGCCGGAAGCTGTGCCTTTCTTTACGATAAGCACCTTCTTCTTTCCTCCGGCGGAAGTTCCTGCAGATGAAGTGCCGCGTGATGCAGAGCTGCCCCTCGATGCAGAATCGCTCTTTAGCGAAAGGCTTATTCTTCTTCTTGCTTCATCAAGGTCAATAATCGTAAATTCCTTTACGTCTCCAACTTTGATTACTTCAAGCGGGTCAGAAACAAATTCGTCGCTAAGCTCGCTTATGTGGATAAGTCCTGTTTCGTGCAAGCCAATGTCTACGAAAGCGCCAAAGTCAACAACGTTCTTGATTTTGCCTGTTACCTTCATGCCTACGGTTAAGTCTTCAAACTTTACTACACCCTTCTGCATGATTGGTGCCGGACAGTCATCGCGTGGGTCGCGGTTTGGCTTTGCAAGTTCGTCCACGATGTCGTTGATTGTGGTTTCGCCTACGGAATATTTTTCTTCAAGCTGCTTTTTTAGCTCTGCGGAGATTTTTTCCTTTTTCTGAACCAAAGGAAGCACGTCTTTTGCAACTTCGTAGTTTTCCGGGTGAACCCATGTGTTGTCCAAAGGATTTTCGCTTTCCGGAATCTTAAGGAATCCTGCGCACTGTTCAAATGCTTTTGGTCCAAGTCCGCTTACCTTTTTTAGATCTTCGCGGCTGGTAATCTTTCCGTTTGCATCGCGGTATGCTACGATTTTCTTTGCAAGGCTGGATGAAATGCCGGAAACATACTTTAGAAGTGATGCGGAGGCTGTGTTAAGGTTTACGCCAACCTGGTTTACTACGGAACTTACAACTTCGTCCAGTGTTTCGCTAAGTTTTTTCTGGTTTACGTCATGCTGGTAAAGGCCAACACCAATTGCCTTTGGGTCTATCTTTACAAGTTCTGCGAGAGGATCCTGAAGGCGGCGGCCCATGCTGATGGCACCGCGGATTGTAAGGTCAAGGTCGGGGAATTCCTCGCGGGCAATGTCGCTTGCTGAATAAACGGATGCACCAGATTCATCAACAACTGTATAGCGCACGTCCGGGTAGTTTTCGCTTATTACCTTGTTTACGATAGCCTGAACTTCCGGGCTTCCTGTTCCGTTGCCAACTGCCACAACCTGAATGTTGTACTTTTTAATGGCAAGCTTTACTGCATTGTAAGCTTCATCCGGTGCAGTAACCTGTTTGATGAGGAAGTAGCCAAGGTATTTGCCTGTCTCGTCAAGGGCGGCACATTTTGTACCGGTACGGATTCCAGGGTCTACACCAAGAACACGGGTTCCCTTGATTGGCTGGGTCATGAGCAGGTTCTTGAGGTTTTCGCTAAAGAGGCTAATTCCACGCTCGTCTGCGGCATCAGTTTCGTCGCTGCGGATTTCGCGGAGAACGGCTGGGCTTAAGAGGCGGACAACTCCATCTTCCACGGCATCCTTGTAGTATTTGTTTGGAAGCTTGTACTTTGCCTGAATTTCTTTTACTGCATCTGCAACGCTAACGTCCAGGGTAACTTCAAGTGCGTTTTCGCGTTCTGCACGGTTAATGGCAAGAATATGGTGGGGCTTTACCTTGTTGAGCGGCTCTGAATAGTCCCAGTACATCTTGTATGTGGAAGTTTTTTCCGCTGTCTCTGCATCCTGTCCTTCTGGAACGATACCCTTTGTAACGATGGAACCAGTGTCCATATAATAGGAATGAAGGTCTTCGCGGTTTTTTGTGTCCTGAGAAACACGCTCTGCAAGAATGTCCTGTGCACCCTTAAGAGCATCTTCTTTTGAAGCAACGCTAAGTTCCGGCTGCTCAGAATTTTCCTTTATGAATTCCTCTGCCTTTGCTTCGATTGCCTTGTCGTCAAGTTCTGTCATTGCGTCTGCAAGAGGTTCAAGTCCCTTTTCTGCAGCAAGCATACCGCGGGTCTTCTTCTTTTTCTTGAATGGAGCCCACAAGTCTTCAAGTTCTGTAAGTGTTTTTGCGGACATTGTGGCTTTGTAAAGGCTTTCGGTTAGCTTATTCTGTGCAAAAATGCCCTTTACTATTTCGAGGCGGCGTTCTTCAAGGTTTTTATAGCTTGTAAAAAGATGGTCACATTCGCGGACTTGAACTTCGTCCAACGAGCCATGCTTTTCTTTGCGGTAGCGGGAAATAAAAGGAATGGTACAGCCTTCCTGCACCAAGCTGATGACTGCGCTGACCTGAGCAATCTTAATGTTGAGCTCTCCAGCGATTTTCTGCATGATTTCTACTTCATTAACTTTTAATGAGTCAATTTGTTCTTGTGTGAATTCCATAGGGCATTTATTCTACAGAAAAATGAAATTTGCGTAAAGGGGCATTTTCTTCTTCTTCTGGAGCATACTGAATCTTCCTCTGTGCTTGGGTCTACGACACCGGTCAAATCCACCGCATTCCCCGCTTTCCAGGGTTCCGCGGGTCCATCAAATGATAAACAAACAGCACCATGGATGGTGCGTCATTTGTTAGCATAAAAAGCAGGTGAGTTTTCGCAGAAAACTCATGGTTAAAAATTGCATGGATGCAATTTTTAACCAACCGCCCTTCCAATCGGGGGTAGGCTTGCTTTGTTTACGAAAACAATTCCATTTGCAAATCTTTTTCGGGAAAGGTCTTCATATAGGAAAAACATTCGTCCGGGGTGCAGAGCATCTTGTGCTTTTTGCATTCCCTCTGGAACACCTG
>JAGACC010000006.1 GCA_017614295.1 Treponema sp. | reverse complement strand
TTAAAACCGTATCCCGCAAAAGGAACCATAATTTCAAAAATCTCGTCTGCGTGTTCCTTTGTAAAGCCGTTCTTGATTGCACCTTCCTCAAAGTCCTTCTTCTTGCCCATAAGAACTTCTGGCTTTTTCTTACCCATGGCGCGTCGAAGCATATCTGCAGCACCAAGGCTAAATCCTGCAATCTTCTGGCTTACCTGCATAATCTGCTCCTGGTAAACCATAACACCGTATGTTTCCTTAAGAATATCCTCAAGGCAGGGGTCCGGGTAATGGATTGTCTCCGGATGCCACTTTCCTTCAATATACTGGGGAATGTAGTCCATAGGGCCGGGGCGGTAAAGCGCGTTCAAAGCAACAAGTTCCTCTAGGCAGCGGGGTTGAGCCTGACGCAAAATCTTCTGCATACCTGGGGATTCAAACTGGAAAACCGCAACTGTGTCTCCACGGCAGAAGAGGTCAAATGTCTTTTCGTCGGATTCGCTAACTGTTGCGGTAACAAAGTCTGGCTCCCCTTCCTTCTTGTGCTTGTTGATTATGTTTTCTGCATAGCGGATAAGGGACAAAGTCTTTAGCCCAAGGTAGTCCATCTTTACAAGACCGCAAGGCTCAATTATGTCCATCGTATACTGAACGCCAACTTCTCCAGTCTTTGGATCTTTAAAAACAGGCGCCCAGTCCGGCAAGGCGGTAAGACCGATTACCATACCCGAAGCATGAAGACCCGTGTTGCGGTTAACGCCCTCAAGCTTGGACGCAAGTTCAAAAAGCCTCATGTACTTTGGGTCGTCCTTGTAGGGAATAAGCTGACCGTTGTCCGGGTGTTTTTCGTCTGGCGGAGTAAAGGCATCCTTAAGCTTAGCCTTGGGGTTGTCGGGAATGCACTTCTTTAGCATTGCAACTTCGTTAAGAGGAATGTTTAAGACACGTCCAACGTCCGCAATACAGTTCTTTGGCTTTAGAGTTCCAAAGGTAACGATATGGCCAACCTGTGGGTCACCGTAAAGGTCACGGGTATGCTGAATTATATCCTGCCTGTAGTCGAAGTCCATGTCTACGTCAAAGTCCGGCATGGAAACACGCTCAGGGTTCAAAAAGCGCTCAAAAATAAGCTTGTAGCGGAAGGGGTCAATGTCCGTAATCGTCATGCAGTAGGCAACAACGGAACCTGCACCGGAACCACGTCCTGGACCAATAGGAATGTATGGCTTGGGTATTTTGTTCACATTGTCATAGGTAGACTTGGACCAGTTTATGAATTCCCAAACTATCAAAAAGTAGCCGGAAAAACCCATCTTAAAAATAATTCCAAGCTCATATTCAACACGCTCTCGAATCTCCGGGGTTATCTCCTTGTAGCGCTTCTTAAGACCCTCCTCAACGATGTAGCGCATGTAGTCATCCTGATCAGACTTGTAGTCATCCCCATGAGTGCGGAATTCGGCAGGCAGCTCAAAGCGGGGAAGGCAGTCCTTAAGTTCCTGGGTCTTGTACTGGTGAATCGTAAGGTCGCACATGGCAGCGATTTTCTTGGTATTTTCAACAGCCTCCGGCCACTGGGGAAAGATTTTCTTCATCTCGTCCGCAGTCTTCAAATACCATTCGGCAATGTTCTGGTCACCGCCCATCTTCTGGTGGGGTTCGTCCAAAAGCTTCTTGAATCCAATGCAGCGCAAGGCATCCTGGGCTTCAGCATCGTCCTGGTTTGCATAGTGAACGTCGTTTGTAAGAACAATCGGTATGTCCAAGTCCTTGGCAAGCTTTACCAGAAGCGGCGCAACCTTAAGCTGGTCCTCCAAACCGTGGCTCTGGATTTCTATATAATAATGGTCAGTTCCAAAAAGCTCCTTGTATTCCTTTGCAACCTGGTAGGCCTCTTCCGTGCGTCCGTTCATCAAAAGCTGGGGAATTTCACCCTGAATACAAGCCGAAAGGCAGATAAGACCTTCGTGGTAGCGCTTCAAAAGCTCAAAGTCTATGCGGGGTTTTCCATAGTAAAGACCTTCCTGAAAAGCAATGGAAGAAAGCCAGCACATGTTCTTGTAGCCAGTCTGATTTTTACAAAGGAGGATAAGGTGAAAGTTGTGTGCGTGGTGACCGTTTCTACCAAAAGGAATGTCTGTTTTTTCCGTATGGTCCTTGTATGCAACGTAAAATTCCTCGCCGCAAACAGGATTGATTCCGTTAGCGTGGCAGATATGCTCAAAATTCAGAACACCAAACATGTTGCCGTGGTCTGTTAGGGCAAGAGCCTTCATGTTGAGCCTTTTTGCCTTTGCAATTAGAGTGTCCAGCTTTGAAGCACCGTCCAGAAGCGAATAGTCCGAGTGTACGTGCAGGTGAACAAAGTCACTCTCCGGCGTTCCTTCCGGGGCTTCCGGAAAAATATGTATGTCCGCCAAATCTGTCTCCTGTTAATAAAATCAGCGGATTCATTATATCAGAAAGCGGCTTTTCTTTCTATTCTATTGAGGGTAAATATTTTTTTCTTTTGGAGCAAGCTTAATGGTAAAACCGTACCCGTCACTCCGTGTCCGGGTAGACCATGCAATTTTTACCCTTTCTCAAACAAGGAGCGCCATGGAGGGCGCGTCATGTCTTTGCAAAGCAGCCAGTGAGTTTTCGCAGAAAACTCATGGGTAAAAATTACATGGAGGGCATTTTTACCCGCTTTCCAGGGTTCCGCTAGCGCTCCATTGCCTAACGGCAACCGCTTCGCGGCCCTTCCAATCGGGGCTAGGCTCTGTCTCAAGCACCCTGCAAAGAGGAATTTTTTTTAAGCCACGTAGGATTCGAGTCTGCTCATGCGGGCAGGATTCTGCATGCGAACAAGGGCACGCTTTTCTATCTGGCGGATCCTTTCTTTGGTAAGGTTGCAGGCATCACCCACTTCCTTAAGAGACATTGGACGTCCACCGCCAAGACCGTAGCGGAGGCGCAAAACCTTTGCTTCTTTTGGCTTTAGCGTGTTAAGAACGTTGTCTATGTCATCCTTCATGGAGTTGTTAATTGCCTGGTAGTCAGGAGAAGCGTAATACGTGTCTTCTATAAAGTCTGCGACAGTATTCCTTCCTGTGTCATCTCCTGCAATGCGGGCATCAAGGCTTATCATGTCGCGTCCAAGGTTTACAAGTTCGCGGACATGGCTTGGAGTCATACCCAGCATCTTTCCAATTTCGCGGAATTCAATGTCTTCGTTCTTCTTGTGACCAATAGCCTTGCGTGTCTTTTCTATCTGAACAAGTTCATTTGCCCTGTTAAGAGGAAGACGGATGGCGCGGCTCTTTTCGCAGATGGCCTTAAGAATTGCCTGGCGGATCCACCATACAGCATAAGAAATAAAGTGGTAGCCCTTTTCCACGTCAAAGTGGTCTATTGCAGTCAAAAGCCCAATGTTACCTTCGCTGATCAAATCCGTAAGGTCAAGTCCGTGGCTCTGGTATTTCTTTGCAACATTCACGACAAAGCGCAAATTTGCACTTACAATCTTATCTTTTGCGGCCTTGTCACCAGCCTTTGCCTTAAGCGCAAGTTCATTTTCTTCTTCGCGGGAAAGCAGCGGAATCTTGTTTATTTCCTTAAGATAGAGGTTCAAAACATTTTCGTCATCAGAAACAGTTGTAAAAGTCTTTGTAGCTTCCATAATTGCAACTCCTCGCTAAATATTTT
>JAGACC010000067.1 GCA_017614295.1 Treponema sp. | reverse complement strand
TTCCAATCGGGGGTAGGCTTGCTTTGTTTACGAAAACAATTCCATTTGCAAATCTTTTTCGGGAAAGGTCTTCATATAGGAAAAACATTCGTCCGGGGTGCAGAGCATCTTGTGCTTTTTGCATTCCCTCTGGAACACCTGCATTAACCTTGCGCTCTTGGGACTTTCGCACACGTAGCTATTGCCAAAAGATTTTTGGTAGCGTTCCCTTATACCCGGAAAGTGCTTGTCCAGGGCGGAATAAAAATACTCCCGGTTACCATCGCGCAAAGTAAGCCCAAAGCCAAAGCAGATTATTCCTTTTACGCCTACTTGAACACAGCGGTCTATTATTGAAAGCAAATTTTCTTCCGTATCGTTTATAAAGGGAAGTATAGGGCTTAGCCAGACGATTGTAGGTATGCCTTTTTCCCGGAAGATTTTTAGAACCTCAAAGCGGCGGCTGGTCGGGCAAACGTTTGGCTCTATGATGCGGCAAAGGTCGTCGTCTGCGGTTGTAACGGTCATCTGCAGAACAAATTTTGTCTTTTTGTTTATCTCTTCTATTATTTCCATGTCCCGCAGAACCATGTCTGATTTTGTCTGAAGGGCAGCACCAAAACCGTAGCGGTTAATAAGCTGAAGCGTTTTTTGGGTCATGCACAATTCTTTTTCGCAGTGCATATAGGGGTCGCACATGGAACCTGTTCCAATCATACACTTATTGCGCTTACGGCTAAGGGCATCCTCCAGAAGCTCCGGGGCATTCTGCTTTACTTCTATGTCTTCAAAGGGAATTGGCGTATGGTAGCAAAGGCTCCGGCTGTCGCAGTAAATGCAACCGTGCGTGCATCCGCGGTAGAGGTTCATGCCGTTGGAATTTAGTATTGTCTTTGCGCTTACAAAATGCATCATCTTCCCCTTAAAGCCATAAAATTCATCCTTGGACTATTTTCTGGTACATCCTTTTGATTTCTTCTTCCATGGCAAGCTTTACCCTTTTTGGAGAGACAACTTCCAGCGAAGAGCCAAAGCTTAGCAGGTAGGTTACAAGCCAGACTTCATCTGGAATTTTAAATGTGACCGTTGTTAAGACGTCTGGATCTGTAGCAGGGGAAGCCTGGTTTTCTTCTATCTTGTAGTCATCCATAATGCGCCACACGTCTTTTTGCGGAATGCGGACCGTAAGCGTAACAAGACGGTATTCCTTTTTTAGGCGCTCCGAATATTCCTTTCCAAGTTCTTTTGACCTGGACTTTTTAAATGCAAGGGAATCTTCAAAAATATCTGCTGCCCGCCTGGTGTTGCGGATGTTCTGAATACGGCTTAGCTTAAAATACCTGGCTTCTTCCTTTTGATTGCACCAGCCGTACAAATACCACGCCTGTCCACGAAAGACAATTTTCCACGGCTGAACAAAACGCCTGCCTGCTTCTCCATGGCTAGAATAATAGTCAAAGCAAAGAACCTGTTTTTTTAGGATTGCACCTTTTGCAACGTCAAAGACTGTTCTAATATATGCCCCCAGCGGATTCCAAGCGCCAAAGTCCACTTCCAGCCAGTCGGTTTTTTCCTTTGTAAGTGAGCGGATTTTTCCTGCGGCAGCCCGGCTTGCATCATCACCAGACAAAGCAGAAACCGCATTTGCAGCGGCAGCAAGACTAACCTTCTCGTCTTCCGTTAGTACGGTTTTGTCCAGAGAATAGTTTCCGTCTATCTCTATGCCACCGCCAAAGCCCTTTGTGGAAAAGACAGGAATTCCTGCAAGGCAAAGAGAGTCTATCCAGCGGTAAATGGTCCGCGTGGAAACCCCAAAATGTTCCGACAGCTCCCTGGCTGTGACTTTCTTTTTGTCCATCAAAATGTAAACCAGCTCAAATAGGTTTTCCGTATTGATCATGGGAATATTGTAGCATGAAAGATATGACAGGTAAATGTCATATTTAAAGACAACAACAGAACGGATAAAAGTCTTTTTTTATGATTTCATCCAATTTTTGAACTTCTCCAATGCCATTCAGAAAATTAAAAAAGCCATCTGCTCATCAAAATCCAAAAATCTATTTTCTGAGGCTAGTTAAATTTTAAACCCAATTGAGTAAAAATATAAATGCTCATTCATATTTCCTTAATTTGTTTAAGGCTTTTTGAATAATCAAAATTACCAAAACAAAAAAATAGAAAATAACCACTACAAGAACAAGGCATAAAAAGAAGTTTACAACTTCATTAGAAGTTAAGAATTTGTCAAACACAAAAAATACTAAATAGCCACTTAGAATTGAGGAGACTATTAACAAGATCGTTATAACAAATAAATTCATAATAACATCTCCTGATCGTTATTGTTTGCATATAGATTGCAACAATAATCTGCCATTTTTCTGCCGGAATCAGACCAAAAGCTGGTTGAATTCCGAGATTCCCCGACAAACCCCTATTTGTCGGAGGAAAGGCAAAATGTTGGGATATCCTCAATTTATAAAACTGCCATTTTGCGGATAAACGGCAGAGAAGAAAAAGTTTTGTTTTCCAAAAGACTTATAAGTCTACAGGCTGTTCCTGTAGGATGATTCGTTCCTTTTTCCCATGCTTCAACTGTTTTGGTAGAAACGCCCATATAATCGGCAAATAAAACCTGCGTCATTCCAACTGATGTTCTAATATGTTTAATCTGTGTATTAGTATATTTTTTTACAGGCTGTATTTCGTAT
>JAGACC010000066.1 GCA_017614295.1 Treponema sp. | reverse complement strand
TTGCAAAGAGATTGCCCCGCAGAGAGGGTAGCGACCAACGAAGTGGGCGCGCAGGGGGAGACTTCCCCCTCCTTGTAGTGAACAAAGCGCAGGGGGAACTCGCGGCAAGCCCAACGGGCGCAGCTTCCAGCGGACTTCCCCCTCCTTGTGCTTAAACCAGAGAGTCTTTTAGGCTTGTATAGACAGTTATGCTCTTGATTTTTCCTTCGCGGGCAAAGATGCTTTGGCTTTCCTGGGGTGTAAGGGAAGTTCCGCTGCGCTCTTCGGTCTTCTGGTCAAATTCAAGTGCAATTTTGTCTTGGTCAGAGAGGATGTATTTTACCTTGGTACCGCAGACGGTAAATTCCAGCGTTGAATCATCCTTAAATTCGTTTTTACGCAAAAGAAGGCTCTTGAAGGCTAGGCATGAATGTTCCACGCGGACTCCAAGTTCTGCGCTTCGGGTAATTACCTCTTCTTTTACCTGTCCGGTCATACCAGGCTGTTTTGCTCCCTGCATTGACGGTGTGTGCGAATATGGGTCCTGGGGGAATGCACCGTAAAGCTGCGGTGTCTTGTTAAAGCCAAGTCCTGAGCGCACGTCGTAGTAGATGGATGCGAGTTCTTTTGCGTTCTGGCTGTCTCCTGATGCAACTGCGGCGTCAACGTTTTCCTGTACAGCAAGAAGCAGTTTGGAAACCATGTGCCAATAGATGCTGCCAAGTCCTTCGTAGGCGTAGAAGGTTCCGGAGCGGCCGGTAAAGCTTGAGTGGTTGAATGTCTTTTCGTAGAGGGAAAGCAGTTCCTTTTCTTCGTCCACAGATGGCTTTTGCTGCAAAGGCATGGATGCAATAAAATCCTGCATTATGCGGGCATTAAGGAAAGACGGGTTAAAGTGGTAGATTCCGTTTGCGTCTGCAGAGAGAACGGTTCCCTTGGAGCGGCCAACAAATTCCTTAAGATTCTGGACACCGCTTGCCGGGACGTTGTTCTTCTGTTCAAACTTTGGAAGCTCTTTGTTGGGGTAAAGCATGTAGGAATTCTGCCTCTGTTCGTAAATGCGGCTTGAGCGAAGCGCCTTAAGGACATCCACACATTCTTTTCCGCCAAGCAGGTGGGAAGACAAGACTGCAACCTGTCCTTCCAGCATTTCCTGCAGGTACTTTATTCCAAATGACTTTTCGCCCGGAACAAGTACGTTGTAGGAATGGTAAAGACCGTCGCTTCTTTTGTTTAGCCTTACAGTGTAGACAACAGCGGCTTTTATTAGGCTTAGACCCCTAAGTATTTCTTCTTTGGTAAGGGATGCGTCTTTTCCAAAGCCGTTATTATAGAGGGAATTTCTTTCCTTTTCAAATATGATGCCGGATTTGCATACAAAGTCATACAGTTCATTTGCAGAAAGAGGTCCTGTGTAGTTTTCGTATTCCGCAAAGTGTTCAGTTAGCGCTTTGAATGCAACTGCTGTTTCTTCCGTTAAGCCAAAGGTTTTGTCCTGTGACTGGGCAAAGAGTGTCTGAAGGAAGGTTATGTAGCGGTTAAGGTAGCAGCTTGTTACTACGGAAAGTCCCCAGCCTGCAAGTGCGTTGTTTGCGTCGTTCCATTCTGGTCTCTGGGTGTTAAGCCAGATTCCTCCACCCGGAACAAGGTTTGCGGCTTTGCTTATTACAATCTGCAGCAGTTTTTGCGTAAGGGTAACAAGGGATATGCTTCCGTCTTTTGAGGAAACAAGTTTTGCATCCCCTCCCCTTTCTTTTGCAGCCTTAATAAGGGCGTTGCTTGTCTCGCGGTCAAAGGCTATGGTGTCGCGCGGATTCTTTAGTATGCTTTCAAAGTCCTTGATTCTGTAGGGAACAGCGGCGGAACTAAAGAGCTTTGTGCTAAGGGCGTTAAGAAGGAAGTTTTTGTCCAGTTCGCTCTGCCTTTCCAAAAGCTTCTGCAGGTAGATTACCTGGTGGTCTCCCCAGTAGCCAATGAATGCCCATGGATTGTTTGGATCGGGAACTTCCCAGTCAAGTCCACCGCGGAATATTCTGTAGGGGTTGAATCCGTCAAAGGTCATGTTGTTAAGGAAGGCGCATATCATAGACGGTGTGTATTCAGGATAGGAATATGAAAGTGCTTCCCAGTTCTGGAAGATGTCGCGCCAGTTGCCTTCGTAGTTTAGGATTTTGTTTCCAAATTCGTCGCGGAGCTTTATGTTGAATTTGTTCCAAGGGCGGCTTGGGTCTCCGTGTCTTCTGGAGAAGGTTAGCGGCATGTATTCAAGTGCAAGCTTTAAGAGCAGAGGGTTTGCAGACTTTTGGGCAGCGTCTACAAGTTCAAGGCGCTTTATTAGCTTTTTGTCTGCAAACTGGGAGAGCATTTCTTGGGCAGGGGAAGTAAGGCTTGTGTTGCGCTGAGAGACAAAACGCATAAAGTCTTCCAGGCTGATTTTTCCTCCGTCCGCAAAGATTCCTCCCCTCATTATGTTGAACATTACGTTTGCGCTGTGGTGAACGCAAGTCATTCTGTCTGCCGTGTCCTGCATTCCGTCTGCCTGAGCTATAAAGCTGTCCATCTCACGTTTGCACAAGGCAATGTCTTCTTCCAAAAGCCTAACCGCTTCTTCCCTGTTAGAAAGAAGTTTCTTTAGGTTTGCAACGCGGGATGAATCCAGGAAGGTGTCAAAGGCTTGGCTCCAACACTCCTTTGCTCCGGGGGAAAGGGTAAGCTTTTTGCATACAAAGCATGAGGCTCTTTTTCCCTTAACAACGTCTTCCCCTACAAGATCCTGCGGTTGGGGAAGTGAATTCTTTGCAAGACGGGCAAATTTCATTGGGGAGTCGGGAGAAATCATCGTTATTCCGCTCGTGAACCAGCATGTGTTTGCCACAAGACATTCGCTTGGTTCTGCCTTGTCGGAAACAACGGAAGAAAGCGAGAAGAGAGCAAGTGAACTTTCCCTGTCCATGTCTGACTGCTTGTAGGCATCCAAGAGTACGCTTGAATTGTTCTGAAGTTCAGTTCCGGCTCCTGCGGGCATTATGTTCTGGCAGCCGTCGAGTATGGAAAACTCCACAGCCTTAGAACCATTGTTTTCTATTTGAACGCGGCGCACAACTCCAAATTTGTCTGAACTTGTCCAGGCGTAGCGGAATGTTAGCCCAAGCTTTGCATTCTTTTCTTCAAATATTACTTCCGTACCGTTGGTGTTTTTGTAGATGGTTCTGCAAAGGGACGGGTCTTTTGCTGCGCGGACTGCCGGTGTGGAAGAGAGAGAGGCAAAGGGTTCCCACAAGACAATATTGCTTCCGTCGTTTACAGCAAGCAAAGTATATGGACCTGTTACAGTCTTTGCATCGGAAACCTTGTCTGAAGTGTAATAGGGAAAGACTGCGTGGTTTGCATCCATTCTTCCTGCGGTAACTCCACCCTGGGACCAGCAGAAGTTCCACACGTCCGAGGAGCTTGTTATTGTCATGAAGAAGTCTTCCATTAAGTCGTAATCTTCTATTTTATAAAAGAGCTCACCGTTAATCTTTACAAAATTCTCATTACCCGCCATAGGTATGCCTCCGTATATGTTTCAAAAGCATCTTTTTGTAAATCCGTCTGCCCTCAGGTAAATTTGCACCGCGAAACGGCTCGCTAGAAGCTACGCTACGATTAACCGCGCATTCGCTTGTGCAGAATCTTTCGCGTGTCAAATTTCCCTTACGCATACTACATTACAAAATGCGTTTTCTTTGGTCAAAAAGATAAAATTTCTATAGCTTTTTTTCCTTTTTTTTACAGTAAAGCACATTGCGCGCTATGTCAAATGCAAAGTTGCCAAAACCGAACAATTAACACCGTACTGAAATATCAAATACCAAGTAAATCTTGTTGCAAAGACAATATATACCATATATAATAGAAAAAAAGTAAAAAAACGCGCTGTTTGGGGAAAGGCTTTTTATAAAAAGCAAGAGATTCATCATGAAGAAGAATAAAAATTCAACCGCAATAAGAAGAAGCTCAAGAGGAATTGCACATGCTATTACACTTGTATTCGCAACAATGCTTTCCGTAACCATGGCAGCATCCCTATTGGCTTCCTGCAAAAGAGACAAGGCTAAGACAGACGCAGTAAAAGGCAGCGCAGAAGTTCCAGGCTGGACGCTAAACGCAGACAAACCCGTAACATTCAAGTGGTACATAAACTACAGCTGGTTCAAGAGAAGCTGGGGCACTTCATCCGTATCAAAATACATCACAAAAAAAACAGGCGTAAGCATAGACTTTCTTGTTCCAAGCGGAGACGAATACGAAGAATTGAATTCAATGATTCATTCAGACTCCATGCCGGACATAATAACAGTTGACTGTAGGGAAAACCAGATTACCGACATGATAAACGCACGAATGGTCTACCCGCTTGAATACCTCGCAAAAGAATACGACCCGTATTTCTTTAAGGTGGCATCAAGGGCAAAGCTAAACTGGTACACCCAGGAAGACGGACATGTTTACGGCTACCCCAACGCATCTTTTACGCTGGAAGACTTTAACAAATACAAGGGAAGCCTTACCTCCCACGAAACATTCCTTGTGCGAAAGGACATCTACGAAGCAATCGGTTCCCCGGACATGTCTACACCCGAAGGCTTTATCAATGCGCTAAAAATGGCAAAAGAAAAATTCCCCCTAGTAGACGGAGAGCCTTTAATTCCTTTTGGCACGGATGAATTTACCGCAACAGGCTGCTCAAAGATTCAGGAAACACTCTGCCACTTCCTTGCCATCCCGCCGGAAAAAGACGGAATCTTTTTGGACTACACGACAGGTCTTACGGAAAACGAGGAATACATAAAGTGGCTAAAGACATTCCGCAAAGCCCATGAACTTTCCCTTATGCCAAGAGAAGTCTTTGTAGACAAGAGGGCGCAGATAGAAGAAAAGGCCGGTAAGGGACTATACTTTGCCCTGCTCTACTACAACTGGGACATGCAGAACGCACAGAACAAACTCTACAAGCAGAACAAAGAAGGCTCATACATTGCGGTAAAAGGACCAAGCAATTCCAAGGGCGAAAGCCACACCCTCTCCTGCGGTGGAATTTCAGGATGGACAGTTACCCTTATCTCCAAGAAATGCAAGGACCCCGCACGCGCAATACAGTTCCTTACATACCTTATCTCCGAAGAAGGACAGATGGACACATACTTTGGGGAAAAAGACATAACCTATTCCATCGTAGACGGAAAGCCACAGCTCTTGCCCCACGTTCAGACCCTATCCCTTACGGACAAGAATGCACTGGAAGAAAGATTTGGCGTTCTTTACACTTATTGGATGCTAATGGATTCAGCATGGGAAGCCCAGTGGAACCAAAAGCTTTCTCCGGCAATTTCCCAGCCTGAACTTTGGACCCGCCCCTACGTGGTAAAATATTTTGGCTACGACGCAATAACCCTTCCCCCAAATTCAGAAGAGAACCTTACCTACCAGGAAGTGCTGCGCCGCTGGGGAACAACTCTACAGAACCTTATACTTTCGGAAAGCGACGAAGACTTTGACGTTATCCTAGAAGAATACAACCAGATTAAAAAGACAGAAAAATACAAAAAACTTGTGCAGCTGCAGACTCAGATAATGAAAAGCAACAAAAAAAAGCTGGGGATGTAGGACAGAATTTACGGAATTAAAAACACGCTTTCTAACAGGTTCCGCGAATTCTTAAGGCGGATAAAATTCAGCTTTTCCACCAAGGTAGTCCTCGTATACACATGCCTTGTCTTTATACCGGTTGCACTTCTATTCACATTCATCATAAGCAAGTCAATCACAAGGCAGAGGCAGGAACTTATCGATATATGCAGCCTCTACATGCAGCAGAACGTGGATTCAATCGTACAAAAAATAGACACCGTAAACAGGATGAAAACCATGGTCTTTTCGGACAACGAGCTAAACCTTATGCTTGCCATGCCGGAAAACTACACGGACAGTCAGATTGTAGACATTACAATAAGAAAGGCTTCCGACTTTGAAAGAATGCTCACCCTTGAACCATTCAACGCAATCCGCATCTTTACCCCGCGAACAATAATCCCTGAACGCTGGCCAGTAATCCTCCGCTTTCCAAGAACAAACCTCCCTGCCCTAAAGCCCTGGGAATTCAACTACTCCGCCAAGTACATAAACGACAGGAGAAACGAAGAACTTTCCGTTTGCGCAACAAGGGAAATACTTTTAGGAAAGCGCTCCATAGGCTACCTGCAGGTTTCATATTCAATGAAGACATTCTTCCCCTTCCTCTACAGAAGAAAAAGCAACTACGAAAACGACTATGTCTTTACCCTGGGAAGAAGCGGATCGGGAAGCCATTTCTTTAGCATAACAAACGATTCCATAAAACTCATTCAGCAGGAACTCGGAGAAAAATACATAAACCACTTGGAAAAGGAATATTTTAGGGCTGCAAACAAAGAGGCAATCCACTGCACGGTCTACAAGGGAAAAATCCTCATCTGGCAAAAGTCAAGGGAACTTGGAACAATCTTTGTACACACATGCTCCACTTCCGTAATCTCCAAGGCTGTTGCAGGAATTACAGTAGTCCTTGTGCTTACACTTTCTTTTTCTGCGGTACTTCTTTTTTACCTGATAAAATTCACCACGGAAAAAATGATGCGCGGTGTTTTCTCCGTCATAAGGGGAATGCGGAAGGTTCAGTTGGGGGAACTTGGCGTTCAGATAAGCGTTGAAGGAGACGACGAAGTTGGACAGGCGCAAAAGACATTCAACAAGATGACGACCCAGCTGCAAAACCAAATTGCCCAGATAAAAAAGGAACAGCAGCTTATTGCAGAGACAGAGCTAAAGGCTATGCAAAACCAGATAAACGCCCACTTCCTCTTTAACGTGTTGGAAACAATAAGAATGCAGGCGGTTCTTGCGGATGAAGACACCATTGCACAGACAATTGCCGTTCTTGGAAAGATGATGCACTACTGCCTTAGGTGGAGGGTTCATTTTGTTGAGCTTAGCAAAGAAATAGAATACATTGAATCTTACATCTACCTTTTAAATCTAAGGAACGACTACACCATCACTTTGCAAACAGAAGCGGACGAAAAATTCCTTCACCTGAACATTCCAAAAATGGTCCTGCAGCCGCTTGTGGAAAATGCTTTTTATCATGCAATAGAAGGCGAAGCAAAAGATTCCGTAATCAAAGTATTTACCAAAGAAGACGGAGACATCCTCTACCTTTGCGTACAGGACTTTGGCTGCGGAATGGAACAAAACCAGATAGACGCAATTCTTGAATACCTAAAAAAAGAAAGCGCAGAAGAAGAGACAACCGGTCACATCGGCATAAAAAACATTCAGCAGAGGCTTTTTATGTTCTACGGCGACGGATACAAAATTCAAATTGAATCGGAAAAGGGAAAGGGTACGCTCATAAAAATTCCAGTTCCAAAAGGAGACCTAAGTGTTTAAGATTTTACTTGCAGACGACGAAAAGACGATCCGCGCAGGAATAAAAAAAATAATCCTCACGAACATAAAGGAAGAAGTTTCCATTCTGGAAGCAAGGAACGGAGAAGAAGCCTACACCCTTTGCATGAATGAATTTCCCGACCTTCTGATT
>JAGACC010000065.1 GCA_017614295.1 Treponema sp. | reverse complement strand
TACCGGGCTAAGGTACTGGCTGAAAGCTGTCTTTATGTACTTCTTTTGCCTACCCTCGGAGAAATATCCTGCGGCGGAGGAAACGGCAAAGGAAAGTATGAAGGCCGCAAGGGGTGCTACAAAGGCAATCCATATTCCGTATGCAAAGAGGGCGTAGGAAAGCCCCACATAAATGACGAGCGGAAGGACAAAATCCAATGCCGTCAGGACAAAGGCGGCTCCTCTTTTTTTAACCAGCGAAGTAAGAGGAATGAATGCGGCTCCAAGGAGTGCCATAATGGCTATAAGGAGCGTCGTGACCAGCGGTGTGTTTGCGTTGGTTATCTGGTTCTTGTTCTGCAAAGTGTCCAGGAGGGAAACGTGAACTCCCATGCCCGGGTACATCTGGGAGACAGGAGTGCTGCATATATCAAAGAGGCCAGGGGCATATACGCCTACGAATATGGTCATGTCCTCGAAGTCTTCCGGCAAAAGAAGGTCGTCTTCTGCATTCTCTCCAGGCTCAACAAAACCAGACTCATCAGAACCAGATTCTGCCGAAACCGATTCAATAGGATACGATGAACCGGAATCCAAAGCCATGTAGCTTTGCAGAATCTGCTTTGCGCTGTAAGGAATGTAGTCGTTGAGCGACTTTGTAAAGCGCAGGTTCACGGTCTCGCCAGCCTCTATCTTTTTGCCAAGCTCTTCCCGGGTACATTCCCCGGAGGCAACAAGAGGTGCTGTTCCAAGCTGAGGAAATACCTTGCCGTCAAGGACAAAGCCGTAGCGGTTGCGCCTTACAACGGTGTCAAAGTCCCTTACGCTAACAACGCTAGAAAGTATTCCTGCAGAGTCTCGGAGTTCCGGTATTGGATAGACAGCCCTTGCGCCGTCAGAATCATCTTCCAGAAAGTGAACCGCAAGTGCAGTCCTTCCAAATTCCCTGTTTGCGCTCGCAAAGGATTCGTCGTCTTCTTTACCATAGACAGAAGGTTCCGTGTACATCATATCGAATGCCACGCAGTTTGCATTTCCCATGTTAAAGAAGCGGACCATGTCTCCGTAAGAGGATCTAGGCCAAGGCCATGACCAGCCAAGATTTTCCTTAGCCCAGTCAAGGCTAGCCTGATCTATGATTACTACGGCAATATTTTCGTCAGCCTTGAACAAACCGGCAGTCCTAGACATTCTTCCGTCGTACGATTTGTACTCCAGGACTCTGAAAAGTCCAAGCAGGTTCATCAGGATGCAGAATGCGAACACAAGCACGCTTACAAGGCAACACCTAAGGAACAATTTCTTCATATATAAACCCGTTTAAAAGCCAAGTATTATGCCTGCAATCTATTTTACAGAAGACAATGCACTCTTGAACCTTGCCTGGCGCTGAGATGAATTGTCCTTCTTAACCTTTTTCTTTGCGGCTATTACGCTTGCCTTTACGGAAGCCTTCCTTGACTTTGGAGAAGGATGGGTCTTTCCGATGCCTGTGTCTTTGCTGCCAAGTTTCTTTTCCAGAACGTCAAGCATCTCCGTCATTGCTTCGGGATTGTAGCCTGCTGCAGCCATAAGCTCTACTGCACGGGAGTCCGCCTCGTATTCAGCTTTTTTGGAATAGCCAGAGTTTACGAGTGTGTCCGTAAGGGAATCCGCTACTGTGGAGAAAGACTTTGTTACGTCCTTTGTTCCCTTGGTGGCGATTGTTCCAGTAGTTCCAACAACAGAAAGAAGAGCGTCCGCTGAACGGGATGTCTTTATGGATTTTGTTGCATGCTTTAACTGGATGTGGGAAACCTCGTGTGCAATTACAGCCGCAAGCTGATCCTCGCTTTCCGTAGCCTTTACGAGCCCCTTGGAAATAAGTATGTGTCCTCCCGGAGTGGAAACAGCATTTAGCGCATCCGAATTGATAAGGGCTACGTGGTAACCGTTGTAAAGTTCCGGCTGGTCAGAATTGATTACTATAGCCTGGCAAATCTGGTTAAGGTAAAACTCTACGGAAGAATTGTTCTTTGCGCGCGGAGTTCCGGAAAGAATCTTTGCTGCAACGGCACGGCCAATGTAGTACTCCTGCTCAGGGGTAATCTCTTCCGCTGCCTTGGAAACCTTTTCGCTAGTAGTTTTAATGGAAGAAGACATTGTCTGGTTGTCCTCTGATTCCGGGTCAAAGGTTTCGTCTATGGCATCCGTTACCTTCTGTGCCTTTTCGTTTATCTTTTCGGAAACAGAAGTAGCCTTTTCGTTAACCTTGTCCAGCTTTCCCTTAAGGTTATCCGCCCAACCTGCTGCAAAAACACTTCCAGATGCAATTAAAATGGCAGAAGCCGCCAGCGATATTTTTACTGTATTAAGTCCAACATTTTTTTTCATATAAATTCATCCTTGTAAACTGAATAAACTGACAACTAATTGGCAGAACTATTCACCCTTGTTGAGTGAACCTTCAATAAGGAAATTTGCCTCTTGGCTTGCAGGAACAGTTATTGTCTCTATCTTGTCCACGGAGGCATAGTCCGTACCAGAGGAATTCTTGTAGCTGTTTTCTATTTCCTGGGTAAAGCCTTTTCCCGCCAAAGAAATTTCTTTTGCGCTGGCATTTGCCTTGGATGAAGAAGCCGTAATCTTTTTCTTTGTAAGGCTGGAAGAAGAAATCCATCCTGTTGAAGAACCACTTTTTACCTGAGTCCATTTACCGTCAGTCTTAACGACAGACACCTGCGTTCCGTAATCTACAGTAGTTACCGTCTTTGCAAAATAGGACGGTGAATTTTTCAACTCTGCGTTCTGCACTGCAACATAGAGCTTTGACGCCGCAAAAACAGGCAGCACCGCGACCATTACACTTAGAAATAAAACTGTTAATCTTCTCATACTTTACAGTATAAGCCATTTAAAAGAACAAAACAACCTTGATTTTTAATTTTCCCTTTTTTTTGGAGCATATTCTTCTATATTACCGCCCCTTCGGGGATTCCTCGTGTTACGGGCTTTCCGGGGCTTGCCCTCACGGCCGGTACCCTTCGGGTACGCACTCCGTGCCCCCTCCAATCCCGGCTAGGCTACGCCATCAAAAAATCCTTCCATGGATTTTTTGATGGATTGCAGAATCGCTTTGCAATTCTGCACGCGCTAAGCCGCCATCCGTGGCTCTATATTTCTTTGCAAGTACGGAGAAAAAAAATATCCATCCGTGGCTATACACTTATTGGCAAGC
>JAGACC010000064.1 GCA_017614295.1 Treponema sp. | reverse complement strand
CTTTTTTAACGTCTAGGCTTGTTGCTCTGTAAAAAATATTTGATGGAGGAGTCCACTTTGTTTAGCACAAAGAAAAAAGTATTTGTGGCGTTTTTTGCAATTTGCCTTTGCATTCCACACGCATTTTCCCACGACGAAAGAAAAGCGGATGTGGTTGTCTGTCTAAAAAACGGCAAAGAGTTAACAAAAATATTCACCGGTAACATTCCTGGGCCGTATGACATTTCTGCCCTGTTGGACAATAAGCTGAATGAAAACCTGATTTTGCTGGACGAAAAGATAAAATCCGCAAAAGAGATAGTTGACCTTAAGATTGAAAAAGCTTGCCTTCCTGGTGGTGAAGAATATCTTATTGAATATTTGGCAGAAGGAAAAAAATATTCAGTCATAAATGAATATTGGATTTGTGAAAAGAATTCCCATAAGATTTACAGGTGCGATTTGATTGAAGAACTTCGCGCAATCTATTACAGCTATATCCACAATGACTTTATTCTTGCCTATTACAAAAAGAATTCATTGGCCGCAGAAGATTGCAAGAATATAGATTTTGTTAAGATGATTTTTTGTTATGAAACAAATTTGAATATTGACAAAAAGAATGTAGAAATCATAGAAAGAAATTATTCCGGCGGGGTTCCGGTACAGACTGAACAGTTGCCAATCTATTATAGGGTTTTAATAAGTGACGAGGAATATGCCGCTTATAAAAAACGGATAGGCAAGTACTACAAGGATGATTGGATGCTTTATAGGGGTAAACTTGTACTTATGCTTGTAACAAAATTTGGCTTGGACTGTACAATAAAAAAGAACGAAATTATTTTTGGCTTTTCCAATATGGATATGATTCATCCGTAAAATGGAAATAACAAAAAAATATTTGGTCAAAGAGGCAAAAAATCATTATATTTAAAATATGAATCAGGAATTAATTCTTCGCAATACTGTACGCGACAACAAGGAACTTTTTTCCAGCCCGCAGGCTATCATAGACACTGCCATGGAGTTCCAGCAGCTTTTGATGCTGTACGAAAGCGGGATTAAGCAAATCGTTACTAAATTTGAAATTCTTGAGGATGAATTCCACAGTAAGCACGAGAGAAATCCCATAGAGACTATTACAAGCCGCATTAAGGAGCCGATGAGCATTGCGGAAAAACTTCAGCGCAAGGGTCTGGCCTTTACCATGGACAATATGGTGAACAAGCTTTACGACATTGCTGGTATCCGCGTAACTTGCCCCTTTATAAGCGATGTTTACCGTGTTACGCAGATGCTTTTAAAGCAGGACGACATAACTCTTATAGAACTAAAGGACTATATAAAGCACCCCAAAGAGAGCGGTTACAGAAGCCTCCACGTGATTGTAAAAGTTGGCGTTTATTTTTCTGACCAGAAGAGGGAAATTCCTGTTGAAATTCAGATTAGAACCATAGCAATGGACTTTTGGGCCAGCCTTGAACACCAGCTGCACTACAAGAAAGACTACGCCATGCCTGCCAACATTAGCAAGGAACTGCACTCTATTGCGGAGGCAATCGCGCGTAATGATGAGAGAATGCAGAATTTGGCAAAAAACATTCCCGGTTTTAAGGTCTATGATGATGTGGAGGAGATTCTTTCTTAAAAAGACCTACGCCGCCGTGTAGGGGCGCGGAGCGTTGCCGCAGGCAATGGAGGCGAATGCCGGAACCCCGAAAGGGCGGTGGCGCATAGGCATGTTCGGTCGAATTAGCTGAAGAGTAAAATGGTAGAGCAAGGAAGGGCTCGTCCATAGGATTTATCTATAACGCTTACAAAAAAAATAAAAGTTTACACCATAAAAAAAAGCGTTTATAATAGAATGGATGCAGCTTTTATACGACATTGTATACAATATAATTACGATAATCATCGTATTGTTCATATTGTACAAAGTTAAGTACACCTCGGACCGGCAGACCAACACTATATTGTTCATCAATATACTTTGGGCAACTGCATTGATTTCTGCCATTGTTATTGCAAGCGACCTTCTTGTTGGGCGGACTAATAAAATTGCAAACATAGCACAGACGCTTTTAATAGACATAAGGTATGGACTTTCCGGAATAATTGGATGCTACTGGTGCATTTACATAATGTGCGAAAATCCCAAGAGGCGAAAATGGCTCTTTATGGGGAACCGATATTATATTATGCATATTCCAGCCTTCTTCCTGATGATTGTTTCCTTGGAAAGCTTTTTTACCGGCCACATAGCTTTTGCAGATTCCGTAACAAATAAAATTGCAGCCGGAAAGTATCACATTGTTCAGATTGCCATCACTTATTTTTACTTTACGGCAGCATCATTTTTTGTCTTGATAAGGCTCTTTATGGGACGCTACGAAAAGCGCTTTTGGCCTACCAAGCTGATGTTTTCTTTCCTGCCCTGTCTTGCTGGTCTTGCCCACTTGGTTATTGCAGAAGTAAGCTTTGTTTGGATAACCCTTGCCCTGCTTTTGATGATGGAGCATGTTGATTTTGCCAATGCCCAGGTTTCTACCGACTCTCTTACCAGGCTGAACAACCGGGGTGCTTTTGACCGCTACATAAAGACTTCGCTTGCTGAAAATTATGTTAATGTGTATTTGTTCATGATTGACATTGACCTTTTTAAGCAGATAAATGACACTTACGGCCACTTGGAAGGGGACAACGCTCTTATAGAAACAGCAAAGCTTTTAAAGCTTGTGTGTTCGCTTAACCCGGAACTTAAGTCTTGCTTTCCTGCGCGATACGGCGGCGACGAATTTGCAATAGTCATAAATGCCCGGAACCCTGCTGATGCGGAGGATTTTAGGCAGGACCTTGTTAGCCTTTTTGAAAGCAATGGCCGTGTTGACTCCGATGGTGCTAATTTTAAGATTAATATAAGTGTCGGCATGGCACGTGCTTATTCGGAAGATGAAAAGGAACTGATTTCTTCTGCTGACAATGCTTTGTATATGGAAAAAAGCCACAACCACAAATTGCGTAAGGATGGTTTGGGAGCTAGGAAGTAGTTTTTGGACTTGATTCTGTATGCTCCACCATACGTTTTTTAGCTAACCCGACTGAATATTTTTATGCGCCACCGCCGTCGCTTGAAACTTCGTTGCGAGAACCGCCCTTCGGTAACCCTCATCCCGCTTGCGAGGGACTGAGGGTGCAAGCATCCTATGGGCTCCATGGCGGAGTAGGTTGCATTGAATTCTCTGCTTACTTACAGATTTTGTCCTGGCACTCGTGGTAGAGGGCAGATGTTTTTTCTACGATTTCTGCTGGGATGCTCTTGATGTTTGGGTCGCCTGCGAGGTTGTTGTCTTTGAGCCAGTCGCGGACAAACTGCTTGTCGTAGCTTGCGGGGCTTGTTCCAATCTTGTATTCCTTTAGGTTCCAGAAGCGGCTTGAATCCGGGGTTAATACTTCGTCTCCCAAAACAAGCTCTCCGTTTTCATCAAGACCAAATTCAAATTTTGTGTCTGCTATGATGATGCCGTTTTTGTAGGCGTGTTCGTAGCACTTGTTGTAGATTTCTAGGGCTGCCTTTTCTATTTTGTTTGTAAGCTCTTCGCCAATGTCTTTGCGCATGTAGTCAAGGGAAACGTTTATGTCGTGGCCTTCCTGGGCTTTTGTGGAAGGGGTAACAATGGCTGTGTCTAGCTTTTCTGCAAGCTGGTATGTGCGGTTAAAGGTAACGCCTTCCGGAAGCTTTCCAGATTTTGCTGCTTCGAACATGCTTCCGAACATATAGCCGCGGACGATAATTTCGTATGGAATCATCTTGAGCTTCTTTACAAGGATTGTGCGGCCTTCGTATTCGCTTTTCTGGAATTCAGCAGGCATGTCCTTAAGGTTGCTTGAGATAAGGTGGTTCTTAACTATGTCTTTTGTGTAGTCAAACCAGAAGTTTGAGAGTGCGTTTAAAACTTTGCCCTTGTCTGTAATCATTGTGGGCAGAATTACGTCAAATGCGGAAATGCGGTCTGTCGTAACGATGACCATGCGTCCGTCTTCCAAATCGTAAACTTCGCGGACTTTTCCGCTGATAATTTTCTTCATATAACGCTCCGGCAAAAAAGGATGCCTTATATTACCGCTTTAGCCGTTGATTTTCAAGTGCGGTTAAAAGCTCCGGTGATTAGGTTGTAGGCTACGCTGCCGGGTTGGGGGATTGGGGGAAGGTTGTCCCTGCTGAACCATCCTGCGTCTTCTATTTCGCTTTCCTGGATTTTTATTTCTCCGCTTTCGTATTCTGCGGTAAAGGCTATCATAAGCTGGTCGGGGAAGGGCCAGGGCTGGGTTCCCCGGTAGACGATGTTTTTTATCTTAAGGCCGGTTTCTTCCATTACTTCGCGTTCAACACATTGCTCTGCGCTTTCTCCGTGTTCCATGAATCCCGCTATGCAGCTGTAAAAGCCGGAGGTTACGGTTTTGCTTTTTGCAAGCAATATTTGGTCCCCTTTGCTTACAAGCACTATTATGGCAGGTTCTATCCGCGGAAAGTCGATTCTTTTGCATACCGGGCAGACTTTTGCAACCTGTGTAGTGTGGGCAGTAAGAAGGGAGCCGCATTTTGGGCAGTAGCGGTATGTTTGCCTAAGGCTCAGGAATCCGTGTGCCCTTGCCGCCAGGGAGCTTATCTTTGAGGTAACGGCATTCTTTTGTTCTTCTTCGCTTTTGCTTTGCCAGAAAAACTGCCTTAAAGGAATTTCTTCTAGCGCGGACGGGGTGGGACTGTCTTCTTCCAGCATTAGCGCACAATAGTCAAGTTCTGGTTCTGCATACCAATCGGAAACAATCTGGGCTGAAAGGCATTTTGACGCGGTTTGCTGGTCTGGGAGCTCTTCTTTGCCAAGGGGCTTTGCTGTTGAGGCTTGGGCGGCTCTTCCTTTTTTTATGAGGATATTCTTTCCCCGCATGATAAAAACGTGGCCGTAGTCAAAATTCTTTGGGTTTTCTATGATTGGCATAAAAAAATTATAGCACTGAATTTTTTGTTTGTAAAATTAAATTGTTTTAGATTTTGTGATAATAAAAAAGCCAGCCTTAACATCCAGGTATGGAGCTAAAGCCGGCTTATGAGTGTTAGCAAGTTATGAACTTACTGGAGTTTAAATTCCTTTCCGTTTTTGTCTGTAAGTACGGACAGGTCTGCGGAGTAGGTGTAGATTTCTGTGCTAGGAGTAAATGCTCCGTCTTTGTATTCTTTTGTAAGCTTTTCGTCAAAGTAGACTTTGCCGGTATAGGTGATGGAGATCTGCTTCTTTGCAACATCGATTGCGTATGTGGCAGGCCTGTATTCATAAGGTGGCTCCATGCGGACTATTGTTACACATTCTGTATCGCTTGTAAATGTGATTCCGTCATACTGTCCATAGCCAAGGTCGTAGCGATAATCCTTGTCTTTTAAAGCGATTCCTGCTGCTGCGGCTGCTGCGCGGGCAACTTCTGCTTCGTGCTGTGCCTTGAGCTTGTCTACTGTGATTCCGCGGGATGAGTCTGCTACATAGACGATAAAGTCGAATTTGTAGATTGAGCAGCTGGCTGTTACAGTTGCAAAGCCGCTCTTAAGACCTGTGATGGTGTAGCTTGACGGGTTTGATGCGCTCTGTGTTACAGAAACAACTGAGCTGTCGCTGTTTGCAATTTTTACAGGATATCCGTTGTCTACAGGATCTGATGTTGCGTTGAATTCAAAGCGAAGGTTTCCTGTCTTAATGTCCATTGGAACGACTGTGGACTTTCCTGTGTACCTCTGGTCGTTTGCGGAAACAATGATTCCCTTTAAGTCGAACACCTGCTTCATGGAAGAGCATGATGCAAGTACCAGCACCAAGGCAATGGTAACAAATCCCCTAATTTTGTTTTTCATTTGGTGACTCCTTTAACTGGATGGATTCCAGTTTGTTGAATTTTGGGCGAGCTTTGAATTCGTACTTGGCTTGAATGCAATGATGCAAGTGGCCATAAGACCGCCTAAGACCGTACGAAGCAAAATCTCGCTTTTATTTATAGTAGCATAGGATTATTCTTATGTAAAGAAAAATACAAATAATTTTAAGGAACAATAGGAGACAAAATAACAAAACCATGGCCTTGCTCGGCGGGTCCCAGCGCAGGAAAAAATCAAGGAATCCTCCCTAAAGGGTCCCTCCTTGCTT
>JAGACC010000063.1 GCA_017614295.1 Treponema sp. | reverse complement strand
CCGGCATACTTGTCGTGGTCAAAGCGTTCAAGGATAGACCTGTACATTGTGGATGCATTAGGTCCAAGTGAATTGTCGCCTTCTTCTACGGAGAGAGTCGGAGAAAGCAAATTCCTCTTTCTCTTTCTGTCCGAAGGAAGCTCTGCTGAACCAAACTGCTTGTGGTCACGGTAGCCCCGGGCATACTTAAAGAACCATTTCTTTACAGGCTTTTTATCAATCGCCTCGTTGAACGTCTCCAATGACTGAGGATACATTTCATTTTCAAGAAGACTGTACCCCTTCTTGTACAAGCTGTTTGCCCACAGAGGATATACAATGAAAGTCTTAACGACAATTAAGATACAGAAGATGAATATTGCCGCAATGGCGCTAAGAATTGCTCCAGGAATAATCTGGTTCTTAAGCTTGTATTCAACAGACTGCTTGTATGCTTCGTATTCGGCAGCGGTACGCAACTCAAAGTCACGCGGAACGTCCAGCTGAATGTCCAGCATTTTTTCAAGCTGACCGGCAAGCTGTCTGGCTGGAACCTTGCGAAGGACCATTTCCAGTACGCCAAAGAGTGCGTCATCGGTAAGCTCGTTCTTTACAACAATGTCTTCGAGTGCAATGCGAACGTTAAGCGGGTATTCCGCAAGATTCTTCTGGAAGAGACGGTATTCGGCATCCGTAAATGAATTCTTGGGCTTCTTTGATTCGTCCTCTTCTTCATCTGATGAAGATGAAAGCGAAACAAGAGGCTTTTTCTTTTTGCCAAGGTCTGCTTCCTTTGTGTCGCTAAAGCCAGGAATGCTAAATTCGTCATCACCGCCTTCTGAATCGGTAATGTCGCCAAGTTCAAAGCCGGTGTCTTCTCCCTTCTTGGAAAAGTCGGTGTCGTCAAGGTCATCCATTCCGCTTGTGTCAAAGACTTCGGCAGGACCGCTTTCCTCTTCGCCAAATGCGTCTCCGCCAAGTGCTTTGTCTTCTGATGCAGAACCGTCAGCTCCAAAGTCTGGAAGGTCAAGTGCGCCTCCATCGTCAGAAGAAGCAACCGTGGTATCGGAAGGAGCGTCAAAAGAAGCCTCTGTTGCAGGAGGAACAACTTCGCCCGCAGAAAGTGATGAATCGTCGTCCTGGGCAGCGGTGTCCATTCCAAAGCTTGGAAGGTCAAGGTCTCCCATGTTAAATGGATCAGCCTCACCGGAAGAAGAATCTGCAAGAGTGTCCTGAGAAAGGATATCCTTGTCGGAAGCAGAATCCGCTGAATCCTGGTTGAATACAGGAAGATCAAGGCCGTCTATGTTAAAGTCATCACCAGATGAAGAATCTGCTCCAAAAGAAGTGAACAAGTCGTTTCCGGAAGAATCAGATTCATCCTGCAAAGAAGATGCGCTCGGGCTTTCCATTATGCGCTCGCTTTCAAATGCAGTCTCTTCGTCCAAAGGCATGTCAGATGGAAGGTCTGCTGGCGGCGGATTGTAGTTTGGCTCATCAAATGACGGCATATCAAGAGTAGTGTCAAATGAAGGCTCTTCTGCAGAAGCGGATGTTGAGTCTACAGGAGTCTCTGCAGTTGCTTCAGCACCAATTTCCCCGGCAGAAGGTTCGTCCATGTTAAAGTCCATGGAAGGCATGTCGAATGAAGGCAAATCTGAGGAAACGGAAGGCTTATCTGCAGGAGTTGCAAAAAGGTCGTCAGCAGAAACTTCTTCAAAGCTGGAAGGAGATGTTTCCACCACTGTCTCAGAAGCCACATCATGCTTCTTTACAGGATTAAGAGTGCCGTTTCCTGGAACCTCGTTAAATTCAGTTGGAATTCCGTCGTTCATGTTTACTGCATTGTCTGACGGGAAGTTCATGTTTTCTGCATCAATGTCAAATGAAGGAAGCCCCGCAAGCAAGTCGTCTTCTTTTTTGGCAGGTGCAATCGTTGCAGGAGCAACTGTTGATGGCGCAACTGTTGAAGATGAAGCTGCTTTTGCAGAAGGTGCAGAAGTTGCTGGAGCCTCGTTTACCGTGTTTGATACGGCAGACTTTGCGCTTCCATGCAGGAAAGAGTCCATATCTATGTCTTCTGATGATTCCTCGGAAACAACAGGCTTTGGCTTTGTTAAAGAAGGGCGTACGTAGCGTTCTGCTGGCTGCTGCTCAACAACCGGCTCTTCTTCGGGCGCACTATCCCCAGATGCGAGAAGGGAATCCAGGTCCATGTCCTCGAGAGGAATTTCTTCTTCTTCCTCCTCTTCCGGCTCTTCCTGGGCTGGCTCTTCAAATTCGCTAAGGTCAAGGTCGCTAAGACTCAAATCCGGCGGAGGTGCAAGCAAATCCTTTACGTCAGGCGCTTTTTGAGAAGATGCGAGGGAACTTGCCACGGAAGACTCATCCCCGGATGATTCCCCGGTTATATCTGAAAAATCATGAGCTGCCTTTTCCATCTCTGCGGCAGCGGCATCCGCTTGCTCCAGTTCTTCTTCTGAAATCTGAGGCATACCGTTTACAAAATCTTCCGAATCGTCAACGTCAGGAATCTTTTTGGGAATAGGAACGGTAACGGGTTTTTCCCCGCGTGCCGAACGAATCTTTACTTCGTCCCCGAGATTCAAGAGGTCTGCGTTAAACTGCTTTAGCTGGCTTAATCCTGGCATAATTAATGATTATACTCCGCATTTGAATAATAAGGAACACCTAAAAATAAAAATTTTTAAATCCCCTATTTCTCCTTTACTTATCGGAATAAAAAAGGGTCAGTTTAGAAAATAAAAGTGTCAATGTGTTTTTTGGCTCCAAATAAAAGCTAAAAGTAAAGCAATGATTAAAGCCTAAATTAAGAAATATATTCAGCAGGGTAAAGCCCGTTCTTGATTACAATCGAATAAATCATCATCGTAAGACAGGTATACTCCAATGCCATGCCGCTTGAACGGTTAGCCATGTCCGTATGCGCAAGAAGGGATAATATAGAAGAAACATTACCGGCACCCCATACCCTGGATGCTTTTTCGTAGCGCTCACGGTTCTTTTTACCGGAAAAACCAGCCGCCTTAAGCTGAACTTCCGTAGGGTTAGCCCCCTTCTGGTGAAGCAAATGCCATGCCCTAAGCTGACGGAAGCAATAGGAAAGCCCCGCAATAAGCGCAACCGAATTGGACTCCCGCGAAAGGCGTATCTTCTGAAGGATTTCCATGGAAGATTCAAGCCTCTGCCTAGGAGACTTGGAAGCATCTGCCATCTCTTCAAAAAGCGTGAATGCGTTTTCCGTCCTGTTGTGGGAGATTACCTTTTCTACATCGGAAGGAGTTACGGTACTGCCCTGTGGCATACAGTAGAAAAACCTGGAGCACTCGGTCTTTAGCGCATCCGTATTGTTTTCCACCATGTCCAGAATCTGCTCAACAGCTTCGTCTGTTATTCCAAAACCGTTCTTCTTAAAATATGACTGAACCCACTGGCTCTTACGGTTTTCGAACATTTCCCAGAAAATCTTCTTGTTTTGGGAAGGAACTGCTGATTCAATCTTTTTTTCAACGGAATTCTCGTCGCTAACAAGGATAAGCGTATTTGGACTTTCAGACGCGTTCTTGCACCAGGAAGCCAAAAGTTCTGCATCCTTGCCCTTAACAAGCTCCGCATTTTTTAGCACGATGAATGTGGCGGAAGAAAAAAGGCTCTCGTTCTGAAGCTGCGCAACGATGTCCTGAATTCTTGTTTCAGAGGCATAATAGCTGTAATAGTCCAGCTGACCGTTAGCCTTCTCTGCCCTTGAGCGAATTGTCTCTATAGCTTCTTTTTTATCCCCTGCTTCGGGACCCGTAAAAAGATATACTTCTGCTACTGCCACGATTTTCTCTTCTATATTATTAAGCTTTCAGTATTAAGCCTTCTACTTCTTTACCGCAACCGTACGCAAAACAGCAGAAAGCTTCCCCGCAACGCGCACGTCCTGGCTGTAAACAGGCTTAAATTTAGGATTGTCACCTTTAAGACAAATCCTCGCTTCTTCCTTAAAATAACGCCTTATAAGAGAATCCGCACCGCCTTCAATCACAGCGGCAACAACCTCCCCGTCCGCAACTTCACTGGCAGAAACATCCGTCTGAACAAAAACCAGGCAGTCACCGGGGTAAATTCCAGATCCGGTAAGACTCTGGTCCTGAACAATCATGCAAAAATAAGAATTACCGGAAGAAACAAATGGTTCGGAAAGGGTTATGTAATATCCAACATTGTTAGCCGTAAAAAGCTTTTTCCCTGCAAGAAGAGACTTTACAACAGGAACCGTAGCGGTAAAGAACTGCTTCTTGTCGCTACGCATATCCTTAAGCACACGTAAAGAGCGTGAATGCTTCTGCGTTACGGCAAGAACCCCCTTCTTCTGCAATGCTGCTATATGATCCTGTACGGCTCTGAGTGAAATCTGAAAGTGCTCGCCAATTTCCCTAACAGTAGGCGGGAACACATTTTCTTCTGTAAACTGCGCAATAAAATCCAGAACCTCTTTTTGGCGGTCAGTTAGATTTTTCATACAGACAGTCCTTATTCTTCTTCAAACTTTGACTCAAAAAGGTTAAAAATTGCGTCACAGGCTTCCCTTTCGTCAGGACCGTCGGCCTTAAGCGTAAGAGTTGTATTGTATCCTGCCGCCATGGTGATTACGCCCATGATGGACTTTGCGTTCACCGTAGAATTGTCTTTTTCCAAAGAAATCTCGGAAGAAAATTTGTTTGCGGTCTGAGCTATAAGCGCTGCCGGACGCGCGTGAATTCCTGCCCTGTTGCGGACTGTCAAAATCTTTTCAATCATTGTTTCCTCTTTATAAAATTGCCCTGAAAATGCCTCCGCAAAGGAAAGCAAAAACAGCGCATACTTTGTCAGTATACATCCTCGTTACCGTAGTAGGCTGCCTGTGCCTCCCCGGATTCAATCCACTTAAGCACGTTCTGGTTAAATTCCTTAGCGGAATAATGCCCCAGCGACTTAAGGCGTTCGTTCATTGCTGCCGCCTCGATAATAATCGGCAGGTTGCGCCCAGGCTTTACAGGAATAACGATATAGCGGATCTTTACACCAAGCAAATCTGCCGTATGGTTTTCCATGCCAAGACGGTCGTAAACCTTCTTCTGGTCCCAGGTCTCAAGCTTAACAACCAGCTGAATCTCCTTCTGCTCACGGATTGCGCGTACGCCATAAAGCTGGGAAACGTCTATAATACCCAAGCCCCTAATCTCCATGTGGTGACTTATAAGCTTGTTGGGACCCTGACCCATAATCGTATTTCCGTTAACGCAGCGAACCTCAACCGTATCATCCGCAACCAGACGGTGGCCGCGTTCAACCAGTTCAAGAGCCGTCTCACTCTTACCAACACCGCTGTCCCCGATAAGCAGAATGCCAATACCGTAAACTTCAACCAAAACACCGTGAAGAATCTTCTTGGGAGCAAAAATATTGGAAAAAGCGCGTACAAATCTTATGGAAAACTCAGTCGAATCCAAATCGGTCTGCAAAACCGGTGTACCCGTAGCCTCCGCAATAGAAAGAAATGTCTCGTCCGGCATAAGGGAGCGGGTAAAAATGCAGCATGGAATCTGATAGGAAAAAAATCTTTCCAGGGAATCGCTCCTGTTTTCATCGTGAAGCTTCTTAAGATAGGCAAATTCCCCACGGCCAAAAAGCTGAACCCTGGCATAGACAAAGGACTCATAAAACCCGGAAAGCGCAAGCCCCGGACGGTTAACATCCGCAATGGAAAGCTCACGGGAAAGTCCGCGTCTTCCGGCAATACAGCGCAGATTAAGAGAGTCATGTCCTTTTAAGTCCAAATCAAGCAGGTCCAAGACCGTAAATTTCCTTTCAGACATATGTTTAGTATACACATTAGCAGTTGGAAAGTCAAACAGAAGAGTTTTCTTTTCCTTATTAAACCTGTTCGGAAAATTCAGTTTCAGTACAGGTCTATTATATTAAGGATATTCTGGACGATGCCTTTTTACGTTCTACCATATTATTGCCTGGCTAACCCGACCGGATATGACTATGCGCCACCGCCGTTCCGCCCTTCGCTCACGCTCATTGCCTGCGGCAACTACGGGGCTCCATGGCGGCGTATGACCCAAAAAAAATCCCTCCGTGGGCTTTTTAAATATTGGCAAGAAACATGGCATCATCATCCAGCCAGCAAAGATTTGTCATCATCAGGCAGTTTGCAAAAATGCTTCATCACCATCCAGTCCGCAAAAATTTGTCATCATCAGGCAGTTTGCAAAAATATCTCATCATCATCCAGTCAGCAAAGATTTGTCATTATCGGGCAGTTTGCAAAAATGTTTCATCACCATCGTGCAGGCAGCAAAGATTTGTCATCATCATCCAGTCCGCAAAAAACATGGCATCATCATCCAGTCAGCAAAGATTTGTCATTATCGGGCTCGACCCGATAATCTACTCAAAAGATTACACCTCAT
>JAGACC010000005.1 GCA_017614295.1 Treponema sp. | reverse complement strand
GAAGATTCAATTTGTTTTGATGGTGAAAATTTTACCAGCAGCAGTAAGCTTCAAATGAGGAACACAAGGGGAGCTTACAAAGCTCTTGTGGATGGCCTTTCAGATATTATTTTTTGCGCAGGGCCATCAAAAGAACAATTGGCGTATGCAAAAGAAAAGAATGTGGAATTGGAATTTGTTCCAATCGGCTTGGAAGCATTTGTATTTATTGTGAATGCAAACAATCCTGTCTTTGATTTGTCGGTTGAGCAGATAAAGGGAATATATTCCGGTAGAATTAAAAACTGGAAAAGTGTTTCGGGTACGGATAGTTTGATTGCTGCATGGCAAAGAAAAGAGGGGAGCGGCAGTCAAACTGCATTCCTAAAATTTATGGATGGGGAAAGGACAAAGTCAAATCCTTTGGGTATATTCTTTGGAAGTCCTATCGGGTATTCATTCCGCTACTATGTAGAGGGGATAAGACAAAACGAAAATGTAAAAATGCTTTCGTTAGATGGAATTGCACCTACAAAAGAGAATATTCAAAATGGAAGTTATAAGCTGGTGTCCAATTTTTTTGCGGTTTACAGAAAGAATGACAAAAATGAAAATATAAAAAAGCTGATAGATTGGATTCTTTCTCCCGAGGGGCAAAGAATTATTGATGATAACGGCTATGTGTCATTAAGAAAGTGAAAAGGGGCTAATCCTATTACTGCGAGATTGTGTCGGTAAGGCTTCCTTTTTTTGTTCCGAACATTTTACGGAAAAGGGCAGCTATTGCGTCAATGAGCTTCATAATGAGTTTCCAGAGCTTCATGAGAAGGGTGGGGTTGCGAAGGCGTTCCAAGCGGTGGTAGCCGTCCAGCAGCTCTTCGTCGGTAAATTCCTTGCGCTGGTTGTTTTCCTCAAGCTCCATTTCCAGCTGGGAAACATCGTCCAGGTCGCGCCCCAATACGATAGCGTTTATGTTTTCCCATCCGATTGCCTTTGCGGCTTCCAGACGGCGTTCTCCTGCGATTAGTTCATATTTTGAGTTGAGAGTTATGGGATTCAAAAGCCCGTAAGTCCTTAGGCTCTGCTTTAGCGCATCCAAATCGCCAAGGTCTTTGCGGACTCTCTTTTTTACCTTTATATCGCTTATTTTTACAAGCATACCAATCCTTTGCTACTGTAAGCACTTGCTGCAGCAAGCCACGCTACTACTGCAAGAACCAGTTCGTGTCATCATCCTGAGGAGGATAAATTTCAACAGGCTTTGGCGGAGCGTTTTCGCTTGACTCTTCAGACGTATCTGATTCTGTTGAATCCTCATCGTTTTTATCTTTATCTTTCTCTTTGCTGGAGCTGCTTCCTCCGAACAAATCAGAGAACCAGTTTGATGAACCCTTGCCGTCGTCATCCTCAAGGAAGTCCAGGTTGAGTTCAAGAGGTGCATCTGCATCATCGTAATATGCCCATCCTGAGCGTTCTGCCGCTTTTTCCAGGTTGTCTGCACCAATTTCCAGAGAGTTGTCGTTTGCATGCTTTGTACAAGCTTCCGTTGGTTCTGTTCCTGCGTAGTAGTAGCCAACGATAAGGTCTTTGCCGCATTCCTTGGTGTATACGCCGCCGTACTTTGAACAGGCAGACTTCTTTACTATGCCGCGCGGAATCTTGTTAAAGAATGGCTTGTAAGGCCTGTTTTCGTTTGCTATGTGCATAAAGTCGCCCCAAGCCGGAGCTGCAAGTGAAGAACCTGTTATGGAAAGACCAAGTGACTGTCCCGGACGGTCAAATCCGAACCAGAATACGGATGTTACGTAAGGTGTAAAACCGATTGCCCATGCGTCTGCCCAGTTCTGTGTAGTACCTGTCTTACCCGCAACAGGCATGTTGAATGTTTTGCCGGTTTCGTCCGTAAAGCGGAATTTGTATCCCTTACCCTTGTCTTTCTGGATTGTCTTCATAGTTGAACTATAGTTTGCACCGCCAGAAAGGGTACCGCGGGAAACTGTCATCTTTAGCATTTCCTGCATGATGAAGGCGTTCTGCGGAGAAATAATCTGCTTTGGACCACCGTTTGAAGCTTCCTTGTCCTTAAGTTCGCGCTCGGGGTTAAGCATTATGTTGCCGTTTTTGTCTTCTATGTAGCGGATTGCTATAGGTGTAACTTCACGACCGTTGTTTGCTATAGTTGCGTAGGCTTTTGCCATTTCTATAGGACGTACTGAACAAACACCAAGACCCAATGCATACAGAGGAATGATGCTTCTTGCTTCCCATTCGTTTTCCGGAATGCCAAGAAGGTCTGTAGAACGAACGATTGCAGCGTCGAATCCTGCTGTTTCCAGAACCTTAAGCGCCGGGATGTTAAGTGAAAGACAGAGTGCCTGCCAAACTTCTATGTTACCCCTATAGTGTCCGCCGTAGTTCTTTGGAAGGTATGGCTCACCGTTTGCAGTTATAAAGACCGCAGGAGTATCGCTTAGAACCGTGGTCATTGTTATTGACTTTGTGTCTATTGCTGCAGAGTAGTAAAGCGGCTTGAAAGAAGAACCTGGCTGAATCTTTGCCTGTGTTGCGCGGATGAACTGGTTTGATTCGTCATACCTTGATCCACCTACGATGGCGTTTATGTAGCCGGTCTCGTTTTCTACGGAAATCATTGTTCCTTCTACGGTGTCTTTTTCTGATGCGCGCTTTGTTATGTCGTTACCCCTCATTACCATCTGTGTCTTGAGGGTGTCAAGTCCGGTAAGAAGAGACATGATGTCCATTACAGGGTTTGCTTCTTTTGCGTATGCGCTGAGTGCAAGCTGCTTTGCCCTCTTTTCGCTAACCTGAAGGTTTGTAAGGTTGAATGCAAGAGTTATAAGTTCAGTTACCGGAATGTAGCGGCGGAAGTAGTCAAGCCTGTTTTCGTTGAGGGTGCGCTTGTATGCCTTGTTTGCATAGACAATGTAGTCTGACATAATGTCGTCTGCTGCCCTCTGGTAGTGAAGGTTTACGGTTGTGTTTACCGTATATCCGCCTGTATAAAGGTCTTCCGTTCCGTAGAGCATGTCGCTAAGCTCACGGCGTACGTATTCGCTGAACCAAGGAGCTTCGTCGCGTCTCATTGCGTATGCAGAAGAATTAGACCTGTTGTAGTCAAAGTTTGCCCAGAAGGAGTCAAAGCTTTCGTCTGCTTCTTCCTGTGAAAGGTAGCCTTCCTGAACCATCTCGTTAAGGATGTAGCCCTGCATTTCCTGTGCGCGGGTGGTGTTCTCGAAGGGGTTGTAGTACATTGGGTTTGAAAGCTGGATTACAAGCATTGATGCTTCTGCCGGGGTAATCTGCATTGCGTTGTGGCCAAAGTAGTATTTGCACGCTGCGTTTACACCGTAGGTTCCGCCGCCAAAGTATATCTTGTTAAGGTAGATTTCCAGAATTTCGTCCTTTGAGTAGCGTCTTTCCATCTGGATGGACCACCATAGCTCCTTAAGCTTTCTGGTGATGGACATTTCCTTACGGTCACAGTATAGGGTTCCCGCAATCTGCTGGGTAAGGGTAGAACCTCCACCAAGCTTGCTGTGGGTAAGTACGCCTATTACCGCGCGGGAAAGAGCCTTGGCGCTGTAGCCGTGGTGCTCGTAGAAGATTCTGTCTTCGCGGGTGATGAGGGCGTTTATCATCTGCGGAGGAAGCTTGTTAAGGGAGATGATTTCTCTCTTTTCGTCGCTTGCAAATTCGGTGATAAGCTCCCCGTTTATATCAAGCAGCTTTGTTGGTAAAGCCGTTGTAAATTCCGTGAAGTTTTCTGTGTTTATTGTGTTTCTTGTAACTGCTAGTGCTTTTCCGAGGCCTGCTCCTGCCAGTACAGAGGCAAAAAGGAGAAGAGAAAGAAGAATGTAAGGCCATTTCTTGATTTTTTTCATTCCATAATAATAGAAAATTTATAGCTCTTTGTCAATGAACCACCAATTCCTGCCCTAAAAAAAAGAGACCGGCGGAGACCGCCGGCCTTGCCCATCAGGCAACCGGGCGGAAATGGGTGGGAGGGGATAAATTGTCCGCCCGGTAATTTAATTATCGGCAAAGGGGGCGAATTCTTGAACGATATTTGGAAGAGTGGAAACCTTATTCTTCTACCGAAACGGAAGCTTCCAGGGTAAGGTTGAGGGAATAGCTTCTTCCGTTAAGTGCTGTTATAGAACGGATTATCTCGTAGTTGCCAAGCCTTAGGCGAAGCGTATGCTCTCCCTGTTGCAGGGTAAAGTAGTTCTGTGTGTTTGCTACCGGCTGCTCGTCAACGAATATTTTTGTTCCCTCAGGGGCAATAATTCTTAGCAGGGGGGCAATATCCCTAAGTTCAATCTCTACATGCGTGTCTTTTGCTGTCTCTACGTTTACCGCCCTAAGCTCGTTCCTGTAGAAGTCGCTTGTTACGCTTATGTCGTGTATTCCAGGAGAGACAAGAAGTCCGCTTTTGTCCAGACTGCAAGGCTTTCCGTCCACAAATATGGTGCATGGCTGGGCTTCCTTGTTTGCAGGAGGCTTTAGCTTTATAAAGAGGCGGCTTTTTTCTATAAATATGGGCTTTGCGGAGATTTCTATAGAAGATGATTTAAGGTCTTCTTCAGAAATCTGTCTTGTCCCCTGAATTCTTAGCAGGAGTTTTTCCCCGTAGCTTTCTGATGTGTTGGGAATGTAATAGGAATATGCGTCCCTTTTTATTTCGCTGTTGGGGTAGAGGGGAATCTTTAGCACAAGGCTTAGAGAGTTTCCAAATGAACCAAGGGCAACCCTTGTTCCAGAAAAGATGTTTGATGATTCATCTGAAAATACAAGAATCGTGCCTTTGTAAAGTGACCAGGAAAGTTTTTCGTGCTGCTCGGCAATTTTTTGGGGTAATTTAAAGTTTATTTCAATCCCTTGTATGTAGTCTTCTTCCTTGGGCAATATGATTTCTACGGCGTCGTTTATTCCGGCGGAAACGGATTTTTTGTCCGGAGAGGAAGATACGGAAAGTGTGTGCACGGCAGCGGTAGTGAATGTCTCTGCGCTTGCAGTCCTGAATGCTGAACTAAGGATGGAAAGAGCCAGTATGCAAGAGCAAGTTACCGTAAGCCTGATACTTTTTTTTATGGGCATAGGAACATTATAGTATAACATGCGTTTGTTTTCTAGTGGGAAAAGCTCTATTTAGTTCCTAAGGTATTTCTGCGGGTCCTGTGCCTCTCCGTTAAGGTGAATCTCAAAGTGCAGGTGGGGTCCTGTGCTCATTCCGGTAGTTCCAACGTGCCCGATGATTTGTCCGGTAGAAACCTTCTGATCCTTTGTTACGCTTATGTCGTTCATGTGGGCGTAAAGGCTGGACATTCCGTCGTCATGGCGAAGAACCACGTAGTTGCCGTAGGTTGGGTTCATTTTTACAACGGTTGTTGCAGTTCCGCTCTTACAGGCATATATGTTTGAACCTATCGGGGCCGCCATGTCTATTCCCTTGTGGAACTTCCACTTGCCGGATATAGGGCTAATCCTCATACCAAAAGACGAAGTAAGGACGCTTTTGTCCAGCGGAAGCCTCATTCCCGGTATAAGAAAATAAGCCCTCTGAGCCGGGGAGAACCTTACGCCCTTCATAAAGTAGAATTTCTTTCCGTTTATGGTAAGAGTGGGGTATTTTCCTTCCAGAAGGTCCTTTGAATGTTCCTTTGCAAGAAGTATTTCTATTGGAGTCTGGGGTTCGTGCGGAATGTAAAGGCCGTTTGCGGTTGGCAAGATTAGCGTGCGCCCTTCCAAAGACTCTCCGTTTTCCGCTATGGAATTTAGCGTTACCAAGCTGTCGTAGCGGATTGCACAGCGGGAAGAAAGAAGCATTGCCGTGTCCTTTTTCTTTGCCTTGTAGGAATAGAATTCAAGGGCTGTAGGCAAGTCTCCGCGGATTTCTGCCATAGATGCATCCTGAACCGCCTCCTGGTACTGCTTAAAGAGCACGTTCCTAGAGTCAAGGCTTTCTATTAGGGGGTAGGAAAGCATCTGCATGGAAGAAGATGAATCTTCTGCCGCTTCTTCTTCTGCAAAAATACTGTTTGAAGAAAGGAGTAATGTTAGTGTTGCCGCCGCCAAGATAGAGCGTCTAAAAAATTTGCTTTTCACTTTTCTTTGAATCCTATGGCCAAGAGACCGTAAAGTATAAAAACAAGGGGTACTGCAACAAGAGCTGCAATCCTGTTTCCCATTATTACGCTAAAAATTATAAAACCAAGCCCCGCAAATACCGTCAAAAGCTTTGCAAGGCGGACAAGCCATTTTTTTGCCCCAAGCCTAATAAAAGATTTTACCGCAAAAAAAACTGCCGCTGCTGCCAAAAGGCAAAGACAGGCTATGGTGTAGGACTTGGGGGAAGTTGTTGCCCATTTCCACAGGGGGTATACTATAGAAAATCCCAGTCCGGCGCAAACTGCAATAAGCAGAAGAATTCTTACCGTGGAAGCTATAAGGCTACGGTAGCCTTTTGCTATATTCTTTATCATACAAATATCCTTTGCTTTATTATACACTATTTTTAAATAAAAAAAAGGTCTTAGGCTTTTGTTACCGCTTTAATGTTTTTTTTAAATTTGGACGGTATGCCTATTTTTACTGTGCCCGGTCCTTCGGAACCGGTCAGACTCCCTGTAATTTTTTCCCTGTATAACCAGCAAGCGCCAAGGAGGGCGCGTCATTTGTTTGCGGTAAGAACAGGCGAGTTTTCCAACTGAAAACTCGAGGAAAAAAATTACATGGAGGTAATTTTTCCCCGCTTTCCGGGGTTCCGGCTTCCGCCTCCATTACCGCCTTGCGGTAACGCTAAGGGGTGCAAGCACCCCCGCGCCCCTACAATCGGGCGTAGGTTTTGTTTGCTGTAGCTGCAAAAAAAATGGGAACTCCAAAAAAGCAT
>JAGACC010000062.1 GCA_017614295.1 Treponema sp. | reverse complement strand
CCGTACGCATGTAGGTAATAAGACCAACGCGTGTAGAACCAATCTGTATGCCTTCGTAAAGCTGCTGGGCAACCTGCATTGTCTTGCGGGAAGTAAAGCCCAGTCTGTTTGCCGCTGCCTGCTGCATTTTACTTGTGGTGAACGGAGCCTTTGGCCTAACAGTCTTTTCGCTTTCCTTTATGTCCGAAACAAGGCAGTCGCTGTTCTGGATTACGTTTATTATGTTCTGGACTTCCTTTTCGCTCTTAAGTTCCGGCTTTGCACCCTTGTACTGAACCAGCTGTGCGGTGAACTTTGTCTTTCCCTTTAGGAAATCTGCGTCAAGAGTCCAATATTCTTCCGGGATGAAATTTGAAACTTCTTCCTCGCGGTCACAAATAAGGCGCAATGCTACCGACTGAACCCTTCCTGCGCTAAGTCCGTTCTTTACCTTTTTCCAAAGAAGGGGGCTTAGGTTGTAGCCTACAAGACGGTCAAGTACGCGGCGTGCCTTTTGTGCGTTAACCTTTGCCTCGTCTATCTCTCCGGGGTGCTTTACGGCTTCCTTTATGGCAACCGGTGTAATTTCGTTAAAGACTATGCGCTTGATTGGAGCGGAAGTTTTTTCTGCAAGCGAATTGTAGAGGTGCCAGGCTATTGCTTCCCCTTCGCGGTCGTTATCAGATGCAAGGAGGACTTCGTCGGAATTCTTTGCGTCTTTCTGCAGTTCCTTCAAAAGCTTTGCCCTTCCGCGAACAGTTATGTATTCTGGCTGGAAATCGTTTGCAATGTCTATGGCCAGGCGGCTTTTTGGCAGGTCAATCAAATGCCCCATCGAAGCCTTTACCGTATAGGACGGCCCAAGGTAATGCTCTATGGTCTTTGCCTTAGCGGGAGACTCCACTATGACAAGAGTCTTCTTTGACTTTTTCTTAGCAGCTTTCACAGCCATTTGTACACCTCAAAACCAGCCCTTGCTAAAAAAGTTCAAGCTGTTCTTTATTTATAGTATGAGCCCCAGGTTCTGACCCCAAGACCTTTACGAATTCCTCAAAATTCTGAACAACGCAAGCCCCGTCGTCCACGTAAGACTCGCAGCTACGCCTCGTTTTGGAAGCGGAAGCCCCAGCCCTTAGCAGGGATTTTTCTGCCGACAAAGAAATCTTCTTTGCATCCGGACAAAAGCAGCTCCTGTGGAAAACAACATCCCTTCCGTATTCAAGGGCAAAATCTGCTGTAATCAGTGAGCCACTGTTAACAGGCGCCTGCACAACAAGCGTTCCTTCGCAAAGGGCAGCAATTATCCTGTTCCTCTGCACAAAGCGCCACTTTTCCGCAGGAACTCCGGGAAGATATTCGCTTACTATGCAGCCACCAGACTTTAATATGGAAGCGGCAAGCCTTTTGTTAGCGCCCGGTACTATAGTGTCTATTCCGCAGGGAAGGACAGCCACGGTACGCGAAAGAGAGCATGAACCGTCTTCCACAGACGCGAGAGTCCCCCTGTGGGCAAAGGAATCAATTCCGTCCGCAAGACCGCTTACAACAGTCCATCCTGCTTCCGAAGCCTGCTTTGCAAAAGAAAATGCGGCTTCTGCACATTCATGGCAAACACGCCTAGTTCCCACTACGGAAAGGCAGCGTTCTTTTAGGACAGCCAAGTTTCCGCGGTAAAACAAAATGTAGGGAGGGGCAAATGTTTCTGCCAAGAGCGGCGGATAGTCTTTATCCCCAAAAACAAGGCATTTTATACCAAGCGCATCAATTATCCTACTGCTACGCTCGGCAACCGCACAAGTCCAACTTCCCTTCCATTCAGAGCGGACAGCCCTGCCTACTATAGAAGAAAGCTCTCCTATAGACATTATCGCAAGGTGCTCCAACGTGTCAATATTCTTTCTTAAAAGAATTTTTTCCCTTAGCGTAAGGAAATCAATAGAAGCTATTGCAAGATTTAAAAGATCCACCTATTAAAGTTAATTATTTGCATACTGAGCGTCAAGCACAATCTTTTTATTGTTCTGCGCGTCTGCAACTTTCTCTTTACTTGGTGCAAGCTCTATAATCTTGTCGTAAAGGGCAATAGCCTTGTCGTACTCTGCGTTAAGGTAGTAAGCCCTTGCAAGAACGAACATGCCGTTGGTGTCCTTAGTCTGGGTCTGAAGGAAGCGCTCCATGTAAGGAATAGCCTTGCTGCTGTCTTCCGTAAGCTCAAATGTGTAGAGAACTCCAATTCCGTACAAAGCGCGGTAATAATCCGGGTTTATGTTAAGAGCCTGGGTGTATGCGGCTTCACTCATGCGAAGGTATTCCTCTTTTTTCTCCGCATCAATAGTGCCTATAACGTTTGCAAGGTCAAATGCCTGTCCGTGGGCAACATAAACGGCACAAACTGCAATATAATAGTAAAGGTTTGCATTGTCCGGGTAGAAAGTAAGTGCCTTCTTAAAAGACTCCATAGCCTGACCGTACATCTTTTCGTCCAGATAGCGGGTTCCAAGCATCTTGTACCAGATACCCTCCTGAGCCTCTGTAGTAACCAGGTCAAGGGCACGCCTCTCGTACTTGCTAAGGGCTTCCTTTATTTCCTCTTTTGTATTGGGATGGGCAACCCCCTCTTCCATCTTCTGCATTCTTTTTATTGAATTGTATGAAGGTGAGCATGATGCAAAAAACACCGATGCTATTCCCAAAACGGCTATCTTTGACACTAATGAAAATTTCATTTTTTCCTCCACTGTTTCTTTTTTATCGACATAAAAAGACCTATATCTAAATTTCATTTTTTGAGCTAGTCTCTTGGACGGTACCTTTAACCGCTCTACCATCCACTTAACGGCTAACTCGACACTTACCATTTTTTACTGCTGCCAACAAGAAGCGCCATGGACGGCGCGTCATATCTTAGCAGGGCACTGGCGTGTTTTTGCAGAAAACACGGTAGTAAAAAATGGCAAGGAGGCCATTTTTTACGGGCTTTCCAGGGTTCCGCGGGTCCCTTCCCGCTCCATTACCGCTTCGCGGTAACTTGCGCCCTTACAATCCCGCGTAGGTCCTTACCGGTTTGCACAAGAATTATTCCTTATTGTGTCCTGGAAAATATCCGGCATGGTAGTCCCTAAGCTGACCGTCGTCCACATGGGTGTAAATCTGCGTAGTGGCAAGATCCGAATGTCCAAGAAGCTCCTGAACAGAACGCAGGTCCGCTCCACCGGCAAGAAGATGGGTTGCAAACGAATGCCTCAAAGTGTGGACTTTTGCAGTTACCCCGCTCTTTGCCTCCATAGCCTGGAAATTCTTCCATATACCCTTGCGGGAAATAGGCTTCCCCCTAGAATTTACAAAGACCTCCGCAACCTGTGCATTCCCAACAAGCTGTGGCCTTGCTTCAAAAAGCCATTTTAAAAGCCATTCCTTGGCAGCGTCTCCAAAGGGAACAATTCTTTCCTTGTCTCCCTTACCCCTAACAATTATTATCCCCTCTTCAAAATGCACGTTGGCAACAAGAAGGGAAGAAGCCTCGCTTATGCGAAGACCGCAGCTGTAAATTAGTTCGTAAAGGGCTCGGTCACGCACTCCAACAGGCTTATCTGTGTCTATGGAAGCAAGAAGGGCATCCACCTGCTCTACAGAAAGGACGGATGGCAGAGCACGGGCTGTTTTTGGCTTGTCCAGTTCCAGCGCAAAGTTCTCGCTCCAAACCATGCGTCTCCTTAAAAAGGCACCAAATGCTCTTAGCGCAGAAATGTCCTTTGCAACCGTAAGTTCGGAGCAAGAATTTTCCCTCCTGCTAACCAAAAAGAAAAACAATTTCTTTACGTCAAATTCCTTGAGGGGATAGTTTTTTTCTTCCGCCCACTTAATGAATTCCTGGCAGCTTAGCAGGTAGGTTTCCGCAGTAAGCTTTGCATGGCGTTCAACAAGAATCATATCGTTGTAGAATTCGCCAAGCAGAGCCCTGTTCTCCTTAGAAATTTGACTCTGCCCTTCATCCAAACCGTAAGCGGCAGAATCCGGAGAAAGAGGCACTTTTCCTTCCATTAAACTAATTGTCTGTTGTAAGGTCTATTGACTTTGACAAGCCGTTCAGATTCCTCCAGACAGCCGGTTGCTTTAAGTCATCGCTTCTTCTGCTAAAATTTGCAGGTGGCTCTATTCCGGAACGGTCATGCTCTACAGCGCGGCGGAGCTTTTCGCTAAGGCTGGAAGGTGGCGGACTCTCTTTTTCGTAACTTTTTGAGGATGGCTCATCAGAAGGTTTTTCCAGGTTGCTAAAAAGGCCTGCACCCACGCTCGTATGCTTTACGGCCATTTCTACTTCTTCTTCCTGCTCTTCTTCCTCTTCATCTTCGTCCGTGGAATTCAAGTTGATGGAAGCCTTGCCGGTCATCATGCGCTCAAATGTTCCGTAGTCGATTACGTTTGAATTTTCAGCAGCCTGTTCCCTGGAAGAAGACGAACCGTTGCCGTTCTTTTCAAAGCCAGTGGCAATAACTGTTACGGAAACCTTGTCGCCCAAATCAGGATCAAAGACCTGTCCCCAGAAGAGGTTGCAGTCCTTGTCTGCGGAAGCGCTTATGTTTTCTATAATTTCGTTTACTTCGATCATGGAAAGGTTTTCCGGACCTGTAATGTTAACAAGGATATTGCTTGCACCGTCTATGTGCCTGTCTGCCAGCATAGGATTGCTTATTGCCCTCTGAGCAGCGTCTACAGCACGGTTTTCGCCCTCGCCTATTCCAACGCCAAGGATTGCCTCTCCCTGGTTCTTAAGGACGGAGCGTACGTCTGCAAAGTCAATGTTGATGTCTCCCGGTTTGGTGATGATTTCCGAGATTCCCTGTACACCCTGGCAAAGAACGTCGTCTGCCAAACGGAATGCCTGGCGGAAATTCATCTTTTTGTCTACGATTTTCATTATCTGCTCATTCGGGATTACGATAAGGCTGTCCACGTTTTCGCGAAGCTTCTTAAGTCCCTCCTGGGCGTTCTTCATTCTCTTTGAGCGTTCAAATTCAAATGGAGTTGTAACTACAGCGATTGTAAGGGCTCCCTGCTGACGTGCAAGGGATGCAACTACCGGTGCTGAACCAGTTCCTGTACCACCGCCCATTCCGGCAGTAATGATTACCATGTTTGCGCCTTTTACGACGTTTGTAATCATGTCGGAATCTTCCTGAGCGGCGCTTTCTCCTACAGAAGGTTCTCCTCCAGCCCCAAGGCCTCCGGTAAGCTCCTGACCAATTGCAAGACGCTTCTGTGCCCTGGAAACATTCAATGCCTGGACATCCGTATTTAATACAATGAATTCAACATCACTAACACCGGCATCTATCATGCGGTTTACGGCACTTGATCCGCCTCCACCACAGCCGATAATCTTTATAACAGTTGGACTTGGCGCTTTTAGTGTGGAACTTTCATCGTTCACCACAGACAATTCAATCATATTTCCTCCCGACCCATTTTTAAATGCAGGACTTTCGACCTGCAAAAGCTGCCCGCACTAAAATCCCCATCCCGTGCGGGTAAGCCTGTATAAGCACTTTAAAACAACTTAACAGAATTTTGCAAATTCCGCAAGCATTTTGCAAAGACCTAGAATATTTTTTTCCAAAAGCCTTTTGCCTTGGTTGTTATGCCGCCCAAAACAGCCTTCTTGTCTTCATGCCTTGAATTTCCCTTCTTAGAAGGTTTTTCCGCTTCGGCACCGCTCTTGTTTGCAAGAACCAGACCAACGGCAGTGGCAAAATCCGGCTGGCGGTAGGCATTTCTTCCCAGAGGTCCGCAGTCAAGATCCCCAAGGTTTGGAGCTTCTCCCTTTCTTACGGCAGAAGTGTGCCATACGCTCTGGGCAAGTTCCACAATTCCGTACATAAGGGCTCCGCCTCCGGTAAGGACAATGCTTCCGTTAAGGCTTGTAAGACCGGAATGCTTTCTTACGCTGTCCTTTATCATGGAAAAAATTTCATCCATGCGCGACTGTATAATCTGGCAGAGCTCAAAGCGGGAAGTTTCTTCCGGCGGACGCGAACCAACGCCTGGAATGGTAACGGTCTCGTCCTCTTCGCTTTCGTCTATCCAGCAGCATCCGTACTTTATCTTTATGTCTTCTGCAACGTCAAAAGGAATACCCTTTACCTGTGCAATGTCGTTCGTTACGTACCATCCGCCAACAGGAAGGGAAACTGTGTAGACCGGCGCACTGTCGTAAATAACCATTACGTCCGTAGTGCCTCCGCCCAAGTCTATAAGGATTGAACCAAGCTCCATGTCTTCGCGGGGCAAGGTGGCAACAGCAGCGGCAAGAGTCTTTAGGGTACGGCCACTTCTCTGGTAACCCAAGTGCATGATTGTGTCGTCGATTTTTTTGCAGGCCGTAATAGAAGCCATTACTATGTGGACTTTTACTTCCAGACGAACGCCTTCTGTACCGATCAAGTCCTTGATATGACCATTTTTATATGAAATTCCGTCCACAATCCATTCGCGGGGAATAGTGTGGATTTTCTGCTTTTCCAAAGGATAGTTTATTGCCTCTGCAGCATCTATTGCACGCTTTTTGGCATTTTCGCCAACATCCATCCTTCTGTTGCGGGAAGATGGGTCAATTCCAATCTGTCCGCTAGAATTGATGCTGGAAACCTGGGAACCGCCTATGGAAACATAGACATAAGAAACGTCAACGCCAGCCATCTGTTCTGCACTGCCCAAGGCTTCCTTAACACATGCCTCTACAGCACCGGAATTTATGATGACACCGTTGTTCACGCCCTTTGAAGGGGATTTTGCGGCTCCGATGATTCTTATATTGTTGTCCAAGTCCAGCTCGCCTATAGCTACCCTTATAAATGCAGATCCTATGTCAAGCCCGACGATTATGCCGCTCAAATCAGCCTCCAATGCTCCTTGTACGGTAAGAAACAGATCCGTACCTTAAGTCTATTTCCCCCGCATTAGGTTCAAGCGAATTTACAACATCCAACGCAACCATCATATACTTTAGTGAATCTTCGTTCAAGACACGGTCCGTAAGCACCCTTATGTGGGTGTGGACAGGATAAAGAACAAGCTCATAGTTGCCGTATTCCTTCGTTACCACCTGAATTTCGGAAACCGCCGCAAAATACTTCTGCGGAAGGCTGCGGATATAGTCAATCTGCTCCATCAGCGAACGGTATTTGGATGGAAGACGGGAACCTTCAGAAAGATTCTCCAGAGGCAACCCCGTAATAAGGGGGATGTTGCTGTCTTTTGCTATATATCGTGCATTAGAATAAAATAATACTCCGTTTTTGTCAATTTGAACAGTCTTGCATCCGTCTGCAGTCTCCACGATTGTCTTTGCAACTGCCTCACGCTCAATTATGCGGATGTCCACGCGGTCCGGGAAGTGCTTGTAAACGGAAACTTTTTCTATTCCGCTTATAGAGCTAAGGACGTTAACAGCCTTGTTGGTGTCGAATTGCATCCAGGTAAGAGTGTTTATCTGCTGAATTTTTTCCCTGGCAGCATCCTCGCTTATGTTCTTAAAGCCGGAAAAAGAAATCTTTGCGGGCACAAGCGAAGGTATTACAAAAGTATAGAGCACTGCTTCCACAAGGAGAAGTATGCAAAGAATCAACACGATGATTTTTAAAACCTTAACTTTCTTGTCCGCCATAACACTTTCTTTTGCGGTTTCTTTCTTATGCACACTAAAAGAACCGCTGTTGTTAAAATAAGATCCCGAAAACAATGCCTCTGTATAGACGCTGTCTCTTCCCTCTCTCGCTCTACTCATAATTTGTTACTTCCACTCCGTTAAAACTTTCAAATCTTGTATCATCTTTTTCTCTTGAACTTTTTTGGTAAGACTCAAAATCCGAGTCTTCGTCGTCTCCATCCTCGCTGTGAGAAGCGTTAAGGATAAAGCCGCACATGCAGAGCGTTACCACGAGGGATGAACCGCCGGAAGAAAAGAATGGCTGGGGAATTCCCGTGGTTGGAAGAGCCCCGCACACGACGGCTACGTTCAAAAGCGACTGCAGGACAATCATTGCAGTGCAGCCAAAAGCACCGTAGCTTGCAAAACGGTTTGGACAATTAAGGGCTATGTAAAATCCCCTCCATGCAAAGAAGACAAGCAGTGCTATGTAGGCAAAGACACCCACAAAACCCATTGCCGCAGCCCATCCCGCAAAAATGTAGTCGGACTGAACCTCCGGTATGCGGCTAACATTCACAAGACCGGTTCCAAGACCAGCTCCCCACATTCCACCGGAAATTATTGCCCTTTCGGACGCAAACTGCTGGTAGCCTTCGTTCATCATGTATTCATCCGGCTTAAGGAATGATATGATTCTCATAAGGCGGTAGGGTTCAATTACAATCATCAGGACCGCTGCAGGAATGGCAAGCAGAACAAGAGGACCAAACCAAGTCATTCTTGCACCGCTAACAAAAAACATCAGGCATCCCACCATAAAGACAAAAAGCCCCGTGGAAAAGTCCCTCTGAAGGAATATCACTATTACAAAGGCAAAAAGGCCTACAAGCGGATAAAGGAAATTCTTCTGCTCAATGTCGCTCTGTCCAAGGTACCTGTTAAAAAGGTTTGCAAGGTAGAGCACAACCGCGAACTTTGCAAATTCGGAAGGCTGGAACCTGCCAAGATATGGAATGCGTATCCAGCGAGAAGCACCGTTCCTCTGGTAGCCAAAGAAAGGAATCAGCGCAAAAAGGCAGAGAACAAAAATTGCGGTTACCAATATACCAAGGTGTTTTCTTAGGAACCTGAGCGGCATTACGGCAAACAAAGCCATGCTTGCAAAACCAAACACCGACCATACAAGATGCCTTACCACAAAATAATACTTCTTGTTGAACAGGCGTTCGGCAGTATCCGGAGTGCAAACAAAAAGAGTGAACACGCCAAGTCCCCAAAGCAAAAGCACGGAAACTATAAAGACAGCGTCATTCTTTTTTTGAACCTCTCCAGAACGTCCCGGAAAAAACCTAAAGTCAGACATCACATGCTCCCATTCCCCGTCAAAACGGAAGTCACCCGCTCCATTTCCATGCCACGGCTACCCTTTACGAGAACCACGGCCTTACCACCATGAGCAGAGGCAAATTCAAGCACGTCCTTTCCAGCTTTTTCCATTACACCGGCATCAGCACCGTCCTTTTCGTTGCCCGCAAAATATTCTATCTTTACTTCAAGCTTTTTCTCTTTTGCTACGTCAAGCGCCTTGGAGTAAGCGGCATTCATCTCGTTTCCTATAAAAATAATCAGGGAAGAGCCACTCTTTGCAGCCTGTTCGCCAGTCTTTTCATGCTCTTTAGCAGAATCTTCACCAAGCTCCTTCATGTCTCCAAGAACAAGCACCTTGGCTTCATCTTCAGAGCCACCGTCCGCATTCTTTATTGAAGAAATGAATTCCACAGCTTTTTCCATGGAATCCGGATTTGCATTGTAGCAGTCCTGTACAACCGTAAGACCGGAAAAATCTCCTGCACCCTTAAGAACCTGGGTTCTGCCAAAGACGCTCTTTACGGCATTTATTCCTTCCGCAATACCTTCAGCCCCAATTCCAAGAAGCTTTGCAAGAGCTATTGCACCAAGCGCATCGCTGTAGTTGTATTTTCCAGGCAGGGCAAGAACGGCTTTCTTTCCGCCAATGCTAAGTTCAGTTCCGCCAAGTCCAAGATCGCGTACAAATTCCACCTTGCAAGGGTCATCATCTTCCTGAACTGCATCCGGCCCGTAGAAGACCACATTTCCGTCCACCTGGGAAGCAAGGAATTCAGCAAAGTCATCGCTCTTGGGAATAAAGGCTGTTCCAAAACCGTTAAAATGTGAAAAAACCTTTGACTTTTCCTCTGCAATCCTCTGCCTGCTTCCAAGAATTCCTATATGGGCAGTTCCAATGTTTGTGACTATGGCAAAACGGGGTTTTAGCACCGCCGCAATTTCTCCAATCTCGTCCCAGCGGTTCATTCCCATCTCAAAGATTCCGGCTGTATGTTCACTGCGGATTTTAAATACAGAAAGAGGAAGGCCTGTCTCGCTGTTAAGGTTTCCTTCGTTGGTAATTACATTGTACTTCTGCTTTAATATTGAAGCTGCAATTTCCTTTGTCGTAGTCTTTCCAGATGAACCTGTTACGCCAATCTTTATTAAATCCGGGAATTTTTCCACGTAGCGTCCTGCAATTTTCTGAAGGGCAGTAAGTGTATTCTGAACGCCAATAAAATATACATTTGGAGCCTTTAATGAAATCTCCGTAAAAAATGAAGGGTCGGTCTCGTAATTCTTAAGGCATATAAGGACTACGGAAGCTCCCTTTTCTACTGCCTGAGGAATGTACTTGTGACCGTCCTGCTTTTCGCCAATGAGGGGAACAAAAAGACTTCCCTGCACAACACTGCGGCTGTCCGTCTGCACGGAGGTAAAGCAAAAATCGCCCCCTCCAAGAAGGTGGATGCCGTCAGCTGCGGAAATTACGTCTTCCAGAACAAGAAGGCTTGTCTTGTCGTTTTTGTCGTTGCCACTCATTTTTTCTTAACGTCCTTCATCTCTACTCTAACTATTTCTTCCGACTGGGCCTGCCTCATGCCAAGTTCCCCTTCGGCTATTCTTTCTATTCTGTCCGTACCAGAAAGTACGCTTATGTCCGTAATCAGCTTTTTGTTCTGCTCAACAAGGTCTGCCTGCTTCTTTTCCAGGTCCAGAACCTGCTGCTTTAGGTCCGCATATTTTCTTGCCTGAATTGCGTCCAAGATGAGCATTCCCGGTATGCAAAGTGCCACCAGGCATAAAAAAACAATCTTAACAACGGCCAATGTCCTGCTCATCACAAAGCCTCCACCCCGTAAAGCCTTTCCTTTCCGGCATCACGGATTTTTCTAACCACACGCAGCTTAGCACTTCTTGAAGGTGAATTAGCCTTAACCTCTTCTTGGGTTGGCTCCACCGGCTTGCGTGTCAAAAGTTCAGCACAGGGAATTCCCCCGCACTTACAAAAAGGAGCTTCCGGAGGACAAACGCACTGTTTTGCCAGGTTGCGGAAATAATTCTTTACAATCTTATCTTCCAGCGAGTGGAATGTGATTACTCCCATTTTTCCGCCGGCATTGAGAGTGTTGAATGCGTTGTGAATCGCCTCCGGAAGCCGTTTTAGTTCGCTGTTTACGCGTATGCGCAAAGCCTGGAACGTCCTGGTAGCCGGATGTATGGCTCCGTGGCGGTATTTAGCCGGAACACAGCCATAAATCACGTCTGCCAGGGCTTTTGTTGAAGAAATCCTCCCGATTTTACGTTCTTCAACTATAGCGGCTGCAATTCTACGGGAGAATTTTTCGTCTGAATACAGATAAATCATGTTTGCCAGTTCTTCTTCCGGCATAGAATTTACTATATCTTCAGCACTTTCTCCTGCAGATGGATTAAGCCGCATATCAAGTTTTTCATCATGACGAAAGGAAAATCCCCTCCCACTCCGTTCATAGTGAAAAACACTAATACCTAAATCAAACAAGATAAGGTCAGGATGCCTCTCAAGCGGATAGTCAGCGTAAAATTCGTTGAACCAGCCGTTGTAAAAAGACATCCGTTCCCCAAAAGGGGCCAAGCGTTCGCGGGCACGTCCTTGTATCTGTGCGTCTGCGTCCACGCCTGTTATGCTGAGTGAGGGATATTTTGAAAGAAAGTTGAATGAATGTCCACCCTCTCCAAGCGTTGAATCAATCATGAACGCATCTTTTTCGAAGCTTTCGCCCAAAGGAGAAAGGTATTCAAGAGATTCATTTAGCAACACCGGCGTATGGACAATTTCCACTTTTTTAACCCCGCACCGCACCCCCATGTTAGCGGAAAAGCCTTAGGCAATCCGCAAAACAAGCAAAATACGGTTAGACCGCACAAACCGCACATTGGCGGAAGCACGGCATCATAATAAGATGTCGCCAAAAGAAGCAGCAGCTTCTTCCAGTTCACTTTCGGTCTGAAGGTTATACCTTGAATAAGTCTCGGAATCCCACAATTCCATAAACTTACCCATTGCAAGGATGGCGCATTCACCACCGCTTTTTAGCGAGGCATAATCCCTAAGACTCTGCGGGATAGAAAGTCGGCCTGATTTGTCAAATTCGACTGGCTGTGCGGGCGCAATAAAGTGCCGCATAATCTTACGCTTTTGAGGATCAAACACTGAAGCCTGTCCCATGATTTTGGAATTCAGGCTTTCCCATTCTTCTGTTGTAAAAAGCATGAGACAGTGGTCCAGGCCCTGCGTAACGACGAGTTCATTTTTTTGCAATACATTGCGCAATTTGGCCGGAAAACTAATCCTGCCCTTTTCGTCGAGTGTATTGCGAAAGTCACCGTTAAGCATTTCCATTTCCACTGCTCACCACTTTTTCCCACTAAATCCCACTTAAATATCATTTTAGCGCGAAAAATTATAATGTCAACAAAAAAAAATGCCGATACTGTAATTTTTCTTTTTGCCGGACAAGTTTTTACACTTAATATTTATAGTATATTTTTCAATAGCCCACTTATAGCGGACAAGCCTTACACCCAACACAAGTATTCGGGAAAGAAAAGAAATCAATTTAGGACGCAGCAAAGAGCCTTTTTAAAATCGCACTGGGCTGCAAGCAACCCGCTGGATTCTTCAGCCGGATTTTTCCGTTACGGCTTGACGCTACGCTTGCAGTTGGGACCCGCCACCAAAGATTTTTCTGGTAGTGGAGCCAAAAGCTGATTTCCTGTCCTGGCAAGAAATGAAGCTGTTATTGAAGAGGAATCATTTTTTCTTTATTATTGCAGAAAGACGATGATAAACACACTAAACGAATCGCACCTGCACAAGACCCTAAAGACCCTCTACTCATTGGAAAACGAAGGTTGCCAGACGGAAGCAAAAGCCGGCAAATACATAGCGGACATACTTACAAAAGAAGGAAACGTTATAGAAATACAAACCGGAAGCCTAGCCCACCTAAGTGCAAAAATCATGTATTTTCTAGAGCAAAAGCGGACAGTAACCGTAGTCTACCCTCTGGTAAGGCAAAAATACATCCAGACAGAAGACGGCAAGGGAAAAATCCTCCGCAAAAGGAAAAGCCCTGTAAAAAAGAACATATATTCGCTCTTTAGGGAACTAACTTCTCTTACACCCTTTCTGCTAAAGAAGAATTTTTACCTACACGTGGTGGAAGTAACTGTCACGGAAACAAGGGCTGCAACGGAAGAAAAGGTTCAGTCTGCAAACGGAAGGCGGCACTTTCTACGCAACTGGGTAAAAACAGGCAAAAATCTTGATTCAATAGAAAAAAAACACGTCTTCCACGGAAAAAAAAGCTACACGGAGCTTCTTCCAAAAAGTTTGGACAAGGAATTTAGCGTAACAGACATTTACAGCGCGGTAAAGCTTACGGAAAGCGGAGTAAAAAGAAACGAGATAAGCCTTATGGTATGGGTTCTTTGCAAGGCAGGGCTACTTGAATTTACCGGAAAAAAAGGAAGGTCAAACTATTACACAAAAAATTAGCAGGTAAAAAAGCCTTCCCCTGCTGCAAACCAAGCGAAAAGTAACCACAAACAAGCAAACAACAGCCGTTCAGACAAAAAAAACAGCCCGGCAGCAAAAAAGCTACTGGGCTATCCACATAAATATATTATGATGAAACCGGGCATTTGTCCGTAACCCCAAAAGAGGGGTTGCATCCCGCACATGTTACTGCGCGGGAGTTAAGAAACCAAGGTTTCTGCTATCACCATGCATCGCTCATATCGTCTTCGTCTCTGTTTTCCATGTCGTACAAGTCTGTAACTGCACGAAGGTCATCAAAGTAGACGTAGTATGAACCGCGGGCTTCCATTGGATTACAGTCAATGCGGAATCCTACAACGCGAAGACCAGGTTTGTCTCCGTGGTAAGCGCTCTGCTGGATAATTCCGTGTTCTGAATCTGGTGAAGGAGGAATTGCAGCCGTAATCTTCTTCCATCCGCTGAATTCGAGTGAACCCATCCAGATTTCAAAGTTGTGGCCAAAGTAGTCCTGAACCAAGAGCCAAAGCTGGTGACCCATGTTGCGTCCGCAAACCCAAACAGAAACAGTCTTTGTTACGCCTTCGATTGCGATTGGGCGAGCTGCTGTTACGAAGAAAGAGTTTACACCGCGGCGGAAGAATTCTGTCTTTACGCCGAATACTTTTGTATCAGTCATTTCCTGGCTGTTTGCATCGTTCAACGGCTCTTTTGCAAGAGGGCTACCGTCAAAGAGGCGACCAGAAATAACACCGTAGTCAGAAGAGATGTGTACGTTCCATGCACCTTCACGTTCAAAGCGGTCAACGCTTACTTCGCGGAGTGCCTGGCGTGCACTGTCGTTACCAATAGCAGATGCATCTGGTTCGGCAACACTTACTGAGCCGGACTGTGCAAATGCAGCACCGGCAAAAAGAACTGCCGCTGCAAGAATTGTCAAATGTAATTTTTTCATATTAATTCACCGCCTTTCTTATTTTGCCTTAGCAGCTTCTTCTTTTTCAAATGCATCTTTGAGCTCATAACCGTCGTAGATGTTAGACAATGTGTTTGTCGTATACTTGAGCTGGTCAAAGAAGATAACGTAGTTATCAACAGCTGCAGTTACATCTGTGCGGATTCTGAATCCAACGAATGTCATGTCTGGACGGCCAGAGCGGATATATGAGTGCTGGCGGATCCATGTAGGAATGTTAAGAACGATGTTCCTCCATCCCTGGAAGTGGAGGCTTCCTGCCTTAAGCACATGAACGCGGCCGTCTGCATCGCGGACGAGAACCTCGAGCTTGTAGTTGTAGTTTGTACCCCAAACCCAGAAATCCATCTGAGTTACTGTTCCTACGAAAGGAATTTCATGAAGGTTGCCTTCTGAATCCTGGGGATAAACTTCAAACCAGTTGTCACCCTTGCGGTCAAATGCAATCTTTGTGCCAAGAACGAGACCTTCGGGATCTCCTTCCTTGTGGTATGCGCGCAAAGAATTCGGCATTGCTTCGAATGTTTTTACGATGGGATAACCTTCAGCTACAAAACGGCTGGCTCTAGCACCCCATGACCAATCCTGTTGTTCATCGAAATTATCGATAACAATTGTCTCTACAGCCTTTGCACTTGGTTGAGCAACTGCAGGAAGGCAGAATGCAAGCGCAAGAAGGCCGCCTAAAATGACTACGCCCTTTTTCATTCAAATCTCCTTGAATTTAAGCTTTCCCTGTTTTTTAAAAATACATGGAAGTAACTTTCTTTAAATATCGGCATGAAAGGCCCAAAAGATTAGCGTTTTCTTTTTCCCGAAGACGCTAGCCAACCCTTCATGTAGATTATTATATTTCGATAATTGCTCTTTGTCAAACGTTTTAGTAAATGGGATTCCAAATTTTTTAAGGTATTGTAAACACAAGGCTTTTTTTTCTTCTCTGGAGCACACTTTATGGTAAAACTGTGTCCTGCCCTACGGTGCAGTCCAGACTTCTTTGCATTCCCCGCTTTGCAGGGTTCCGGCTTTTGCCTCCATTGCCTGCGGCAACCGCTGCGCGGCCCTTCCAATCGGGGCTAGGTTCTTTCCTTATTTAGCCTTAAAGCCTACAATGTTATGGTAAGCAGACAGCCGGACCAACCTACTCCGCCATGGAGCCCCTTTAGTCCCGCGCAAGCGGGATGACCGTTAGGGAAGGGCGGAACGGCGGTGGCGCATAGTAATTTACGGTCGTGTTAGCCGGGGTGTATTATGGTAGAGCCTATAAAATATAGTCCAGATAAAATTCTATTTTTAAGTTAATTGCAGTTAATTTTCCCTAAAGCCTTGAATTTTTACTTGAAAAGTCTTATTCTTGTTACTGAAATCTATTCATATAGATGAAAACCGATTTTTCAATCAGGAGCAATTATGGTAAGTTACAAAGAACTTGGCCTGGTGAACACAAAAGATATGTTCGCAAAGGCAATGAAAGGCGGATATGCCATCCCGGCATTCAACTTTAACAACATGGAGCAGATGCAGGCTATCATCATGGCTTGTGTTGAGGCAAAATCACCTGTTATCCTTCAGGTTTCAAAGGGTGCCCGCGCTTATGCAAACGCTAACATCCTCCGCAACATGGCCCGCGGTGCTGTTGAATATGCACACGAACTTGGCTGCGACATCCCGATCGTTCTTCACCTTGACCACGGTCCAAACTTTGAGGTTGCAAAGGACTGCATCGACAACGGTTTCTCTTCCGTAATGATCGACGGTTCTGCCCTCCCCTACGACGAAAACGTAGCCCTTACAAAGAAGGTTGTTGAATACGCACACAAATACGACGTTACTGTAGAAGCAGAGCTTGGTGTTCTTGGCGGTGTAGAAGACGACGTTGCTGCAGAAGAAAGCAAGTATACAAAGCCGGAAGAAGTTATTGACTTTACTTCTAAGACTGGCTGCGATTCTCTTGCAATTTCCATCGGTACATCACACGGCCGCTGCAAGTTTACACCAGCACAGTGTACACGCACTCCAGACGGAGTTCTTATTCCTCCGCCACTCGCATTCGACGTTCTTGAAGCTATTGAGCAGAAGCTCCCTGGATTCCCGATCGTTCTCCACGGTTCATCTTCTGTTCCGGTTGAATACGTAAAGATTATCGAGCAGTTCGGTGGAAAGATCCCGGATTCTGTTGGTATTCCGGAAGAACAGCTCCGCAAAGCCGCTAAGTCTGCTGTTTGCAAGATTAACATTGACTCTGACGGCCGCCTTGCTATGACAGCTGCTATCCGCCGCCACCTCGCAGAAAACCCAGGTGACTTTGACCCACGCCAGTACCTTACTCCAGCCCGCGAAGAGCTTAAGAAGATGTACATGCACAAGTGTGTTAACGTTCTTGGTTCTGCAGGACACGCATTGGACTAGGATTGTAAAGTCTTTATGACTTGAAGCAAGCACGGCTTTGTTAAGGGGCCGTGCTTTTTTTTTGCCGAATATTGCTTGGGGTAGGATTTATTGGGATGGTCGCGCGTCCGCGGAGAAGTGTTGCTTGGGGGAAGAGATATTGCTTGGCAAAAGAAACACCCCACCGCAAACCCACCATCCGCTAACAAACGCCCCTTTGCAAAAGAAACGCCACTCCGCAAACCCACCATCCGCTAACAAATGCCGCTTTGCAAAAGAAATATCGCACCGCAAACCCGTCCGCAACGAAACGCCCCTCCGCAAACACGCCCCGCAACGAAACGCATCTTTGCAAAAGACACACCCCTCCGCTAACAGTCCGCTAACAAACGCCCATCCTCATAAGACACGCCACTCCGCAAACACGTCCGCTAACAAATGCCGCTTGGCAAAAGAAACGCCACTCCGCAAACAAGCCCGCTAACAAATATCGCTCGGCAAAAAACACGCCACTCCGCAAACAAGCCCGCAAACAAAAAAAATCCCGGCACCAAAAGCACCGGGAAAATCAGTCAAACTAAGTGATTATTCATTTGCAGCAGGAGGAAGAGCCTCCCCGCCAGCATCGATTGCAGCCTGAGCAGCCTCAAGTTCCTTAGCATCGCGCCTTTCGCAGAACTTACAGATTGTACCCTTGCCGGCATCAATAGCTTCCTGAGCAGTACCGTTAATCAAAGTCTCTGAACGGTCAAGAGCCTGGCAGTCCTCGTGAGT
>JAGACC010000061.1 GCA_017614295.1 Treponema sp. | reverse complement strand
GTTAGCCAGGCAATATATGGTAGAGCAAACAGAAGTACCGTCCTAAAAAGTATCTGAAAATCATAAGCTTCCATACTTTTTGCAAGCGCAGTATTCAGTTTGCGGTTAAGCTGGGGAGAGAGAATTAGTGAGTTAATTTTTTGTACTACAAGTAATTGTACTTTTTTTCCAAATTTTCCGACATTTTACAGTTCCTGCTAAAAAAAACACAATTTTATTTTTTTTACTTGATATTAGGAAAATAACATATTATAATAGAACTATACTAACTATAAAGGAGTATCTTTATGAAAAAGCTTCACGCTATCTCTTTTGTTGCTTCTGTATTGCTCCTGTCTTTCTTTGCTGTAGGTTGTGGTTCTACACCAACACCAGAAACAGTAGAGGATACAGTAGAAGATACAGTAGAAGAATCAACACCGGATGTTAATGTTGAACGTCCATCTGTTTCTGGTTCAATCCAGGGTACATGGTACGACGAAAAGTATGACTGTGACTGGACACTCAATGTTGGTGCATCAAATAAGTCAATTACTCTCCGTGATGCAAAGTCTGGTTCTTTGATCTACAAGTTCACAGATGACAACACACAGAACTTTGACTTCCAGGCAGGTTCTGATGGTATCACTGTTCAGTTCGACTGCGCTGCAAAGAACCGCAACTACAAGTTCAAGAAGGCTGTTAGCCTCTCAAAGGACTTGGATATGGACATCTACAACTCTAAGTTCAATACTCGTCACCAGACAGTTATTACTTACAAGGGATACAAGGTTGAAGAGTAATCAGCGTTTAGTAGCATAATCTGCTGCATAAACCAAAAGGGCAGTGGTCGTGAGAAATTGCGGCTGCTGCTTTTTTTTTACTGCTATTATAAGTGTTAATTTTAAAGCGTTAATTTGGATCGTTTAGGGAGACTTTAAAAAAATGAAAAAAGTGTTTGTGCGTGTTTTGTCGCTTTCTGCTGCTTTTAGCCTAATCTTTTCTGCCTTAATGTTAATGGGCTGCAGCAAAAAAAGGGAAAAGAACTTAAACGAACCGATTACAAAAGAAAATCTTTGCGTGGGTTTTGTTTACATAGGCTCCATAAATGACCAGGGCTATACCCAGGCACAGGATTTAGGACGCTTGGCTCTTGAAGCGGAAGGAATAAAAACTAAATACGTAGAGAACGTTCCGGAAACAGAAGAGTGCGAAAAAGTAATCCGTGAGCTTATTGACCAAGGCTGCAACGCAATATACACAACTTCATACGGATTCATGGACTGGACAATAAAAGTCGCAGAAGACTTTCCATATATAAAATTTGCCCACTGCTCAGGATACAAGCGTGCGGTAAATGTTTCCACCTATTTTGGACGCGCATACGAAGCAAGGTATCTTGCCGGTATTGTTGCCGGAATGAAGACAAAGTCAAACAAGATTGGCTACGTAGCGGCATTCCCCATCCCCGAATGTATCCGCGGAATAAACGCTTTTGCGCTGGGAGTTCAGTCTGTAAAACCAGATGCAACTGTAGAAGTGGCATGGACAAACACTTGGTTTGACCCAAATCTGGAAAGACAGGCTGCCTTGGAACTTTTGGAAAAAGGTTGCGATGTTCTTGAACAGCATCAGGATTCAACTGTTTCTCAGATAACCGCCCAGTCAAAGGGAGCGTTTGCAATAGGCTACAATGTTGACACCCCGGAAGCTGCACCAAAAGCTTATCTTACGGCTCCGATATTTAATTGGTCAATATTCATTCTGGATGATGTACACAAAATTCTTGAAGGTACTTGGAAAAGCCGTGCATACTGGGAAGGACTTGCATCCGGAATGACGGACTTGGCACCACTCAGCCCCCTTTGCGCACCCGGAACTCAAGAAAAAGTGGACGAAGCAAGGGCAAACATTGTTAACGGTTCTCTTAAGATTTTTAAGGGCCCCGTTTACAAGCAGTCTGGAGAGCTAAAAGTTGCCGACGGATTCAGAATGAACGATGACGACATCTGGAACATGAACTGGTTTGTAAAAGGCGTAATAGGAACAATCCCGGAAAACTAGAAAATTGCAAACTTGAAAAATTTGATTAATTCCTTGAAATTAAGTATAATATAGCCATTATGTTAGAGCTTACAGTAAACCCCAATTCGGCAGTGGCCATTACTTCTTCCCTTAAGAAAATAAAGGAAATGATTATGACCGGAGCCGTACCAAAAGATACTCCAATCCACCTGATTCTTGAACCGGGGATTTACAAAGAGACTGTCCGCTATAATATGCCCAACCCCCTGGTTTTGGAAAGTTTACCGGGAACAAAAAATACAGACTGTGTAATTCAGGCAGACAACTGCGAAGCTTTTCATAAGGGTCTGGAAAACCGTGCAGTGTTTTATTTGGGGGCACTTGCAACAAACGTTACGCTAAAGAATTTTTCCATAATCAACATGCACAACAAATCTATTATGGAAGGAAACATTCTTCCGGATGCAGCGGAAGCCCTGGTCTGGGACAATGCGACAGGAACTTTGTTTGCGGAAGGACTTCGCTTGGAAGGTAGGCAGAACACTCTTTGTGCAAAGGGATTTGCCTGGTTCAAGGATTCCTACATTACCGGAGACACGGATTTTATTTACGGCGATGCAGACACCGTTTTTTTTGAAGGCTGCGAAATTTGCATAAGAAAGGATAACCGCGGAGACTTTGACGGCTATGCTGTAAAAAGCACGGCTATGGCAAACAAGAGCGGTTTTGTTTTTTCTGACTGCCGCTTTACCGGAGACAAGCGCAAAAAGAACAACATCTATATTTACCGCACGGAAGGTCACGGAAAACCAACATCGTTCAAGTGGTGGGACAGCGTGGCACTTTTGAATTGCTTTGTTAGCGAATATTACAATCCGGAATTTGGCTGGGATGATGACATGAGTCTTCCCGTCTACCCAAGAGGCAATGCAAAAAACGGTTGGCGCGAATACAATACAAAAATTGTTTCCAAAGCGGGAAAAGTTACCGAGGCCGACACAACTCAGCGCAACATAAAAAGCTACACTTTAACCGATGATGACTTCTTTGCTTTTTATGCCAGCCGCTACCTTATTTTGCACGACACGCCTTTTGTTAAAATTTTGGATAACTAAAAACGATGTTTTATGTCACCCTGAACTTGTTTCAGGGTCTGTACACTAAGGTATTTTTCTTTTTCTGGAGCCTATCTCTTTTTTTACTGCCCTTTCAGGGTTCCTTTTGTTACGGGCTTTCCGGGGCTTGCCCTCACGGCCGGTGCTTCGCACACGCTTCGCGTCCCCTCCAATCCCGGCTAAGCTTTGTCTACTCCAAGTCCAAAGAGGGCAAAGTCTGCGCGAACAGGGTCATCCGGAAAGTAAAGCCTCATTTTATCCGTAAGTTCAACTGCGGTTTTTAGAGAAGCTGCCCGGCACTTACCGGAAGATGCTGGCTTTAAAAATCCAAGCCTTGTCGCTTCCTGCATAACATGTGTGTCCAGTGGAATGAGAAGGTCTGTCTTTTTGTACCAGTTCCAAAGCCCCATGTCTACCGGGGAAGAATCCCTTACCATCCATCTTAGGAACATTTGAATCCTCTTGTCTGCGGAAGACTCTCCGTGCGGAATGATAGAACATTCTTTTGGAAAAAACGAAGCAATCACTTTAGAAAGAAGAACGCAGCCGGAATTTGCCCTTGCTTTTGCAAACTGTCCTGACTGTGCAACAGATGTATCTTTGCTAATCCTTGTAAATTCATCATGAAAAAACTTTCCCAAGCTCTGGCCCTTTTTTAGAATGGAACTAAGCACGTCAAAGAAAATCCTCATCGTCCTAAAAGAAAATATCCGGTAAAAAGATTTGTCTGATTCCGGGAAGAAGGATTTGTACTTGCCGTCAAGAACCCATTTTGCCGGGGAAGATCCTGCTTCGTCTAAGATTGTTTGGACATGGCTTATGATTTGATCGCGCCTTCCAAATGCAAGGTTTGCCGAAAGAAATGCAACGAGTTCTACATCCTCTACGGAAGAAAAGCGGTGCATAAACTGGGAAGGATCATTCTTTATAAAATCTTCGTTTTCGTATTTGTCTGCCAAGGCTATCATCTGTTCCTTGCCAACAATTCCTTCCGGTAAAAAATCCATCTTTGACCCCTGTCTTTTGTCTGGATAAAAAAATTGCCTGTACCATCCAACGGACAGATACAGGCTAAAGGAGGCGGAAATCATAAAAAAACGATTTCCAAAAATGCATAGTTAAATATTATCTGAAATTCCCCTTGTTGTCAAGGGAAAATATTATGCTAGTCGGACAGGTCGGCGTCGAGGTTCATGTGGATTTTAAAGTCCGGGTATTTTTGGGATATTTTTTCGCGGATTTCTTTGAACTGCTCTTCGCGGTCTTTTGCGTCAAAAGAAATGATTATGTCAAACTTTATGAGCTTGTCTTCTTTGCTTAGGTAAAAACCGTGGATTTGCATTACGTCTTTGTATTGGTCCGTAATTTCCTTTATGCCTTCAAGGTACTTTGCGGCTTCCGAAGTGTTGCTGTTGTGGGAGTAGATTCCTATGGCGGAAAGTGCCACGTTGTTTTCTTTGTAGATGGCATTTGTAATTTTTATGGAAAGGTCGTCTATTTCTTTTGCGGTCATGTCTTCCGGTACTTCTATGTGAACAGAGCCAATCATTCTGTCCGGACCGTAAGAGTTAAGGCTTAGGTCGTATGCACCAAGGACATTTGGGAAAGCTGCAATATTTTTTTTGACGTTCCTGGAAAGCTCTTTGGAGATGCGGCTGCCAAGAATGTCGTCCAATGTGTCCTTTAGCATTTCTATTCCGCTTTTTAGAATGAAGAGGGAAATTACGCAGCCAATGTATGCTTCAAGCGAAAAACCTGTGAACTTTGCGATTAGGGCGCCAGCCAAAACTCCTGCAGAAAGGAATGCGTCGTTACGGGCATCTTCTCCGGAAGCTACAAGCGATTTGCTGTCTGTGACTTTTCCCTGCTTTTTTACCCATGCTCCAAGAATGAATTTTACCAATACCGCTGTAGCAACTATTGTAATTGTTACCGTGGAATATTCTGCCTTTTGCGGATGGATTAT
>JAGACC010000060.1 GCA_017614295.1 Treponema sp. | reverse complement strand
TTAATTTTGGGAGCAAGAGCCTTTTGGGGAAATCTATGGCCTCTTTTCCTTAGTTTTAAGATAAATTTCTAATTTCACCAAAAGGTGTATTTTTTTTGGAGTTTTTTTTCGGTTTTGAACTTTTTTGAACGAAATTTGACACCTTTTTTAGCCTTTTGTCTATAATTGTAGACAGACCTCCAAGCCAAGCCTCTGTCTATTTTTGTATACAGAGCGGTAAGGTCTACCCAATTGCCATAAATTGCAATAAAGTTTACACTGTAGCAATGAAAATGACGATATTGGGCAGCGGAACAAGCCACGGAGTGCCTGTAATAGCCTGTGACTGCAAAGTGTGCACTTCTGTAGACAGTAGGGACAAGCGCATGAGGGCAAGCGCCTTTGTTCAAAACTCAGACGCCTCCCTTGTAATAGACACCGGTCCTGAATTCCGTATGCAGGCGCTTAGGTTCAATATAAAAAAGCTGGATTCCGTATTGGTTACCCACAGCCATGCAGACCACCTAAACGGCCTTGATGACGTAAGAATCTTTAGCCACACAAAGTCTGTTGATCCTTCAAACCCGGACAGCAAAGAGACGGAGGGCTTGGGAATACCGGTCTATGCAAACACCGTAACCATCCGCGACACAAAGAACCGCTTTGACTACATTTTTATGCCTGTAAAAGAGGGCGGCGGAAAACCCAAGATACACCTGGAAGACACGGCATCCTTTAGCGCAGAAAACCCAATAAGAACAAATTCCATTTGCGCAATACCAGTTCCCATCATGCACGGACACCTTGAATGCAACGGCTACCTGCTCTACGAAGACGCTCCCCTGCAAAAAAGAAAAAGCATTGCCTACCTTACGGACTGCTCTGCAATACCCCAGGAAACATTCGATTTAATAGCAAAGAAGGCCGGGACTTTGGAACACCTCGTAATAGACGGTCTACGCGAAAAGCCGCATTCAACCCATTTCTCTTTTGAACAGGCATTGGAAGCAGCAAACATTCTTGCACCGCACCACACTTGGCTAACCCATATTACCCATAACAAAAGCCACACGGAAATTCAGGAATACATAGGCTCAGTTCTGCAAAAATTTCCTGCCTTGAATGAGATTGTAAAATCCGGTGGAAGCGTAGAACCAGCCTACGACGGCCTTGAAATCTTTTGCTCCTAAATTTGGACGGCATGCCTTTTTCTACTGTGCCCGGCACTCCGTGTCCGGTCAGTTTCAATCAAGATCCCCGCTTTCCGGGGTTCCGCGCTAACCGCGCTCCATTCTCGGTGTTTGAGGCTCTCGAAACCACAACACGCAGCAAAAGCGCAATTTCACCTGCCAGATTTTTTTTGCGGTTCAACGCTCAACCACCGAGAACGGCTTCGCCCGCCCCTCCAATCGGGCGTAGGTTTCGTTTGCATAAAGTGTCCAACAATAAATCCTACCCCCGATTGGAAGGGTGGCGTAGCCAGACCGCCACAAGGCGGGCCGGAGCGAGAGCGTAGCCCTGCAAAGCGGGTTAGCAAAAAAAACTTGGTCCAAAAAAAGAAAAAATTACAGAAGCGGAGAGAAGAGCTTACAGAAAGACCCCCATGCACGCTTTAAGATAAACCGCTTGTCAAAGTCTTCTTTTGTTACGCGGCGGCAGAGCTCCATGTCTTCTGCAAAAATGCGCTCGCATTCAGCGGTAAAATTCTTGTCGTAGAAAATTGCGTTTTCTTCAAAGAGCAGGCTAAAGCTTCTAACGTCTATGTTGGTTGTTCCTATGGAAGAAACTTTTCCGTCTACCGTCATCATCTTGGAGTGAATGAATCCTGGGTAAAGGAAAAATTCTGCACCTTCTGCGCTAAGCTCCCTTGCAAATTCGTAGCTTGCGGCTTTCATAAAGAATTTGTCCCACTGGCTTGGAATCATTATCTTTATTTTTACGCCTGTGTATGCTGCAAGTTTTAGCACCGTGTAGAATCCTTCGTCCGGGGTAAAGTATGGCGTTTGGATAAAGATGTTTTTTCTTGCGCTCATTATCATGCGGATGAATGTGTCTTCTATGTTTGCCTTGTGCTTTTCGTTTGGACCTGCGGTTACTATTTGGGTTGGGATTGCTTTTCCACCTGCCAGGCTTTCCAAAAAACTCTTCCGGAATTTTAGGCTGTGTTCCTTTTTTTCTTTTGCGGACACTTCTTGCTTTGCGCCCCTGTTAGCATAGGGATTCTCTGTACTACCGCCAATCTCTCCGTTAGCATTGGAATTTCCAGTTCCCCCGCCAATCGCACCACCAACAATCGCACCCCCAACAATCGCACCGCTAACCACCGCGCCCCTGTTCCCATAAAGATTTTCCGTACTACCGCCAATCTCTCCGTTAGCATAAGTATTTCCAGTTCCCCCGCCAGTCTCTCCGCCAACATCCGCACCGCCAACATCCGTCCGAACAAAAAACTCCGTAAACGACCCCGGAAAATATTTCTTAGCATCATCAATACTCTTGGTATGCCTGTTCCAAGCGTCAATCGAATACCAGTCGCTCAAAAAATTAATCTGAAGGGTAAGAACACTGCTGCCTGTAAGCCGAACAACCGTATCCCGCCACATAGGCTTAAACCGCTTATTCTTATTCTCGTATTCATCCCCAATATTTATTCCGCCAATAAAAGCCCTGTCGCTATCTATAACGGTAAGCTTTCTGTGGTTCCTGTAGTTAAGCGTAAGCGGAAGCCCCAACCGTATCTGGAAAAACGGCCTTGCCTCTCCACCCGCCTTGTTCAGCTGCCTAAAAAATCTGGTCGGAGTTGCTATGCTGCCAAGATCATCGTAGATAAGCTTTACGTCCACACCCTCACGAGCCTTCCTGCAAAGAATCTCCATAATGCGCTTTCCAATATTATCCTTATGAAAAATAAAATATTCCATAAAGATAGAAACCTTCGCACTCTCAAGCTCCTGGCAAAGATCGGTAAAAAAATCCTCGCCCCTCGTGTAAAGAATTGCCGTATCCGTAGAAACAAGCAGGCTTTTCCCTTCCATCAAATTCATAGTGATAAGCGGAAGATATTCCCTAATAACCGGATTGGGAATGTCGTGCCTGCTTTGTGTAAGAATCTGCTTCTGCTCGCGTCTAACTTCCTTCGTTAGCTGCTGAGCCGTCTGCTTAACCTGGTGCATCCTCTTTGAACCGGTAAAAAAATTACCGCTAAAAAGAATATAAAGAACCATGCCGCCAATCGGAAAAATCAAAAGCAGCAAAATCCATACAAAACGCCTCGTGGATTCCTTGCGCTCAAAAAAGAGAACGAAAATTACAAAAAGAATATTAATTGCCTGGGCGGAATAAAAAATGATTCTTGCCATATTTTTTTTCTATTAACTAGCCCAATTATACTTGATTTTTTTCTAATCTTCAATATTCATTTTTTTTGATTTTAATTTTTTGGACGGTAATTCTTTTTGTTCTACCATAATACTCTTTTTCTAACTCGACAGTAAGCCCCTTTGCGCCACCGACCTTCCGCCCTTCGCTAGCGCTCATAGCCTTCGGCTACTTACGGGGCTCCACGTCGGCGTAGGTTGGTCCGCTTCCTGCTTTTGCAAAGACATGTCATTATCGGGCTAGACCCGGTAATCTGCTTTGGAAGATTGCATCACTTCAGTCTAACGTTTGCAAAGATATGTCATTATCGGGCTAGACCCGGTAATCTGCTTTGGAAGATTGCATCACTTCAGTCTAACGTTTGCAAAGATATG
>JAGACC010000059.1 GCA_017614295.1 Treponema sp. | reverse complement strand
TAACGTTCATGTCTCCTTCTTCCATTTCTGCAAAAAAGAGGATGTCCGAAATATGCAAGGAAATCTCATCATCACTTCTTTTTAAAATGAGGAAGAGTGGCTCCTCTGGTGGGGTAGGGTCGTCTTCTCCAATCAGTGCAAGAGGATTTATGACAGTGAAGGGATCGCCACGCCTGTTTAGAACTCCTTCAATGTAAGGCTGCATAAAAGGCAGTTTGTAAACAGGAACATCGCGGATTATTTCCATTACGTCTTCGGAGCGGAGCGCATACTTTTTCTTTCTTATAGAAAAAATAAGCCATGTAATTTTCTTTTTTTCTTCGGCGACCTGAGTTTCGTTTTCGCTTTTATTGGCAATCTGTTCAACTATTTCTTCGTTCATGCGTTTGTCTCCGATTCTCTTTTGCGGTTAAGCTCCGAAGCTATTGATGAAAGGTTTTTTGAAGCCTGAGAGATATTTTCTGTTGCCGCCGTAAAGTTTTCTACGCCGGATGCAATCTGCTTTAGCGTTATCAAAATCTGTTCGCTTGCCACGGTCTGCTGATGAATTATTGTTGTGATGTCGCTTGAACTTGTTGCCGTAATTTCAGAAGCACCCTTTATGCTTTCGAAGCGTTCGGAAAGGACAGATGCGTTTTCTACACCTTCATTGATTTTTGTGGTACCGTTTTCGCTGGCAAGGATAAGGCTGTCTGAACTCTGCTGAATTTCTGTTATGCGTTCCTTGATTTCTTTTGTTCCGTCAATAATTCCATCTGCAAGGCGGCGTATTTCTGTTGCAACAATGTGGAAGTTGCGTCCTGCGTCTCCAGCACTGCTTGCTTCAAGTTCGGCATTAAAGGCGATGATTTTTGCTTGGTCTGCTACGGAGTTGATGAGAGAAACAATATCCCAAATGTTGCTTATTTTTGCACCGAGTGATTTTATTCCATCTATCGTAGTTTGGTTTGCATCTGCTATTTCGTGAAGCTGCCGTACGTTTTCCGCAAGATAGGTTACACCGTCTGCTACGTCGGAATTTGTCTTTGCCGCTACGTCAGAAACACCCTTGATCTTTTCGGAAATGCTTTCTGAAAGAGCGTTGTTGTCTTCCATGGTGGCTACAATTTCTTTTACCGCTGCGCTCTGGTCTTGGCTTGTTGCTGCATTTTCTTTTGCGGATACAAAAAGATTCTGAGTTTCGGAAAGAAGCTTTTCGCTAAGTTCTGCTTCTTTGACTCTTGTAGATGTGATGATTTTTCCGTAAAAGATTACAATTCCTATAATCAAAAGCGCGGTGATTGCAATCATAATAAAAAACGGCTTTGCCAACTGTCCGGAGAAGTCGGATATAGGTCCTTCCACAACAGCGAACCATGATGAATTTTCTATTTGCTTTACGGAGAAGAAATATCCGTTCTTTACAAAAGCTTTTTGAATGCCATCCAAATACGATTGTGCGTTATAAACTTTTTTGTCGAGATGAGTTTCTTCAAAATAATTTTTTTCAAGAACATAAGACGGATCTTTGTGGGTAAGGTACCTTCCGTCTGCATCCAAAACATGAATACTTGTGTTCTTGGAAAAGTTTATGTTTGCAACGGCTTCTTCCAATTTATCAAGCAGAAGGTCACAGGCTGTAATGCCAATGAATTCATTCCTTGCATCATAGATAGCGATGGAATAAGTGATGCAAAGTTTTCCGTTGGACTTGGAAATGTAGGGTTCGGTGTAATAAATCTTCCCCTTTGCGGCTACTGCTCCTGTATACCAAAGGCGCTCTGCGTATTCAAAATCTGCCGGAGCTTCCCAGTCATCGTTTGTAATAAGCCAACCGCCATTCTTGTGAGGCGTAGCGGTTGAATAATAGAATTCAATGCATTGAGGATAGTAGTTTGCAAAGGCCTTTAAAAGATCCGATATATTTTTCTTTGTAGGATTTGCTTTGATTGATTGCGCCAGGCTCTCAAGGGCAGCGGCAGGAGGTTCCGAATCCATTCTTGCCTCGTAGGAAACTTTTTCGCCAACCAATCGTGACTGGTTTGCAAGTCCTACATTTATTGCAAGGTTAAGCATTCTTGCCCAAGCCATGCAGATGACTATAGCGACAACTACAATCGGAGCCAGTATAAACACAATTTCTTTATATCCAATCGGGAATGGTTTCTTTTTCATGTTCGCGCTACCGTCCTTGTCCAATTTATTTTGCAAGCTCTTCCGCTATTCCCTGCAAATTCTGCGAGGCTACAGAAATGTTCTCCGTTGCACCGCTGAAAAGCTGAACGCCAGAAGCGATTTGCTTTAGCGTTGTAAGAATCTGTTCGCTTGCTATGGCTTGTTGCTGAATTATAGTGGTGATGTCTCCAGAACTTGCGGCTGTAATCTCCGAAGCGTTTTTGATGCTTGAGAAACGCATTTCCAAATTTTTTGCGCTTTCTACACCCTTTCGTATTATTTCCGTTCCGCTTTCGCTTGCAATGATAAGGCTGTCTGAACTCTGCTGAATTTCTGTGATGCGATCCTTAATTTCTTTGTGCCTTCAATAATTCCATCTGCAAGACGGCGTATTTCACTTGCAACGATATGGAAATTTCTACCAGCATTTCCTGCGGTGGAAGCTTCAAGTTCTGCGTTAAAGGCTATGATTTTTGCCTGGTCTGCTACAGAATTGATGAGAGAAACAATGTCCCAAATGTTTTCTATTTTGTCGCTAAGTGAACGGATTCCGTTTATTGTGGACTGGTTTGCGCTTGCTATTTCGTGGAGCTGGCGAACGTTTTCTTCGAGGTAGGAAACACCGTCGGAAACATCGTTGCTGGTCTTGGAGGCGATGGAAGACACGTCTTTAATTTTAAGAGAAATGTCTTCGGAAAGGGCAGTGTTGTCTTCCATAGTAGCTACAATTTCTTTTACCGCTGCACTCTGTTCATGGGCTGTTGCTGCATTTTGCTTGGAAGATTCTGCAAGGTTCTGCGTTTCGTTCAAGAGTCTTTCACTTGCACCCCGTTCTTTTGCCCTCATTCGTCCGATAAGGAATGTTGTGATTGCCATGATTGTAACAAACAGAATAAGGAAGGATAAAGAAAGCATTCCCTTCATTGAATTTGAAAAAGCATCAACATCGCGAGTCCGCTTTGCCAAAATGTAGAACCAACCGGTCATAGGAATTTCTGCAACTTTGAACACATATTCCTTTCCGTCAAGCTTGCCGGTGATGAATCCGTTTTTTGTAGACAAAAGTTTTTCTGCTATTTCTTTGTAGGAGCCGTTTTTTACCACAAGCATGTTGTCTTCTGGCGTATAAACTTCGTGCATGAAATAGTTTCCTGCTGGCGAAAGAATGAAGGACAGATCGTTTTTGTCGTGCTTTAAATTGCTTACAATTGTTTGCAAGTCGGTCAGAGGATAGTCAAATGAAATTACTCCGTCAAGCTGATTGTTTTTGTAGACGGCCTGTGAAAATGTAACTACAAGTCCACCAGTAATCGCGTCTACATATACATCGGAATAATACATTTTTCCTGCGCTTTCCACTGCACCCTTGTACCAACCGCGGCTTGTTGGATCGTATCCGTCGGGGAATACAAGATCCGGAATGTGAAAAAGCGTTTTGTCCGTTCTGCATCCGTAGAATCCTGAAAATCCTGGGTATGCGTTGGACATGTTCACAAAGACTGTGTTTGTTTCCGCATTGCTTTGATAAAATCCGTCTTTGAACACCCATGCCATTGCTTCTGTCATTTTCATAGGAGCGGTAAGCGTTTTTTCAAGTTCGATGACGCACTTTTGTGATTCATCCTGCATTACGCGGTATGTCTGTTCCTTAGTGAATTTGGAGACAAAGGCTGTGACTACTATCGTTGTTATTATAAAAAAGACAGCGACTGGTGTTCCAAGCTTTAAAATAGAGTCTTTGACTGAGCTTAATTCAAAACTACTTTTTTTTTTGCGCTCTATGTTCATGGCTTCCCATTCGGATTCAACCTGGGCAAGGTAAGTTCCCTTTGCGGTGTCGTCCAAGAAGGATGCGGTAAAGGAATTGCGTATGATCTGTTTTAGCTCTTCAAGAGAAAATCCCATTTCGGAATAAGCGTTCCAGTATTCATCAAGAAGTTCCACTCCAAAGAAAACAGGATCGTCAGAGTTGAGTGTTACGGGAATGCCCTTGTCAAAGAATTTGCGCATCGGGTGGTCGGCAAGTTTTTTTACATACTTCTGGGTAAAAATGTTGCTTGTCGGACAGATTTCAAGAGGAATCTTTCGGTCAGCGAGGGCCTGCATAAGACTTTCGTCCTGGGAAGCGGAAATGCCGTGGCCTATGCGCTGTGCCTGTAAAATGTCGATTGCATCCCAGACGGATTCTGGACCAACGTCTTCTCCTGCATGTGCTACTGTTACAAGGTTGTTCTCGCGAGCCTTTGCAAAAACTTCGCCAAAAAGTTTAGCCGGACCTTTTTCTTCTGAACCGCCAAGACCAATTCCAATAATTTCTGGAATTCTGTATGCAAGCAAAAGCTGCAGGTTCTTTTCCGCATTTTCCATACCGAATGCGCGGGAAACATCTATTAATATGCGGACTACGATTCCTGTTTCATATTTGATTTTCATTATGTTGCGGCGGTAAATTTCCACCATCTTAAAGAAATCAAATCCTTTTTTCATGAGTGAACTTGGGGAAGCGAATACTTCTGCGTAAGCTATGCCGTTGCGTACGAGATATTCCTTTAAGTCGGCAAAGACGCATTCCAAGTCTTCTTCTGAATCATACAAGTCTTGTACGGCAAGATAGCCCCGGATAAAACCGTTAAGGTCTGAATATGTGAAGATTTTTTGTATTTCTTTGTCGGCTTCTTCTTGGCTTAAACCGGGATAGCGTCGCATATAGAAGCGTCTTATTGTGTTTTTGCTGACCGACGCTTCAAGATGAAGGTGCAGTTCTGCCTTTGGAATTTCCTTAAAACAGCGGAGAAAATCTTTTTTCGTGAAACTTCCCATTGCCATAAATTCAATATCGGCATATATGGATATAAACTTTAATTAACTTTAAGGATTGCCGTTTGACTCAAAAAATAAATTTTTCATAAAATTAAGAATATAAATTCATTTGCGCTTACTTCATCGTGTTTAAGTGTAATGCCATCCCCTATTTTTTCAAATGCCTTTTTCCGGTTATTTCGCTTACATCTATTTTTACAACGGCAGTCTTTGCAAGATACATTGCGTTGTAGGCAATCACCTTTACTCCAGCCGGAATTTTGTAGCCGTTATGAAGCATGATTGCGTCTAGCCCTTTTGCCCTTTCTTTTTTTCCTTCAAGAATTTCCGCACTTCCAAAACCGATTACGCTTTCGTAATAGCAAGTCCATTCACACGCATTGTCTCCGCCAGAAACATCGGCACAAGCTTCTGCGCAAAAACTTACGGCATTATTTTCTTTTATCGCGTCCAGTTTTTTACCTTCGCCTGCTCCATGGAAAAACACGGAAAGTTTTCTTTCTCCGTTAACATCAGAAAGAATGTAGCCAAAGTTTACCGGAACAGAATAAGGCTTTCCTTCGCTTATAAGGGCCAGGTGAAGGACTTTGCTTCTGGACAAAATATCTATTATTTGGTCAAAGTCTTTTACTTCTCGGTCTTTTCTTCTCATTAGTTTTCCTCCACGAATATTTCTTCCTTGGAAAAAAGAACTGCTTTTCCGGAGATAATAATTCTATCATTCTTTCGTTCTGCATACAGCACTCCGCTTCTTTGGGATGCCTGGTAGCATGTAAGCTTTTCTTTTTTGAGGCGGTTACACCAGTATGGCACAATCATGCAGTGGGAGCTTCCTGTAACCGGGTCTTCCATTAGTCCAAGTTCCGGGCAGAAAACACGGCTTACACAGTCATAGCTTTGTGTGTCCGACGCTGCTGTTACGACTATGCAAAGGCCTTCAAGTTCCTTAAGCTTAGCCTGATTTGGAGAAAGATTTTTTACTTCATCCGCATTATTTAAAACGAGGAGTAGGTCGCGGTCAATGTAGGCTTCCTGCGGTTTAAGACCAAGTGCTTCTTCCATTTTTTCCGTTACTTCAATTTTCTTGCACTTGTAGGCGGGGAAGTTCATCCTGTAAAGGTCTCCGTCTTTTTCTACCGTAAGCTTTCCGACTTGTGTCTTAAAAGTAATTTCCTTTGCATCCTTTTCGTAAAAATTAAAAAGAACAAAAGAAGTTGCAAGGGTAGCGTGTCCGCAAAAATCAATTTCTGCTTCCGGGGTGAACCAGCGCAGGTGATAGAGGTTTTCTTCTTTTACCGCAAATGCCGTCTCGGAAAAATTGTTTTCCTTTGCAATGTTCTGCATAAGGGAGTCAGAAATCCACTTGTCCAAAATGCAGACAGCAGCCTGGTTCCCGTGAAAAATTTTATCTGTAAAAGCGTCTACAATATACTGTTTCATTTTTTTACCTGTAATTCCGCTATGGAAATATAATGCTTAACCATGAAATTTTCCGGAGCGTTTTTTTCAAGCATCTCCTTGTGTTCTTTATCCCAGGCAGCCACTTGTTCTTCTGTCATGGAAGCTCCTACTCCTCTGCAAGCCCGCATTCGTCCGTGCCACCCCTCTCTTGAAAATGGAATGTCAACACGGAATTCTTTCTGAGACAAAAGTGTAAAATTATTCAAATACTGCTCTGGTACCCAAACCGGATGAACAGTATCTCCATTTGCCGTCCAGTTGGGATTGTGCTTTAAAATTATTTCTTCGCTTTTTCCTGCAACCGGATCTTCGTAAGGAAGCCAGCCCATGTATAAAATTAAAAACTTTCCCTTGGGCTTAAGCATTCTTGCAAAACTTTTGGAAGTTATGTCGTGGTCAAAATACCAAATGCATTGGCAAGCAGTTATAACGTCAAAAGTGCTGTCTGGAAAAGATACGTCTTCTGCCCTTGACGTAAAAAAATCTATATTCATTCCTGATTCTTTTGACAGCAACTTTGCCTGCTCTATCTGATTTTCTGCTATGTCTGTTCCTGTCCACTTGGCTCCGTACTTGTACATGTTCCTTGGAAGAACACCTGTTCCTGTTCCCAAGTCCAGCACTGTCTGACCTTCCTTGCATAAGCCTAAGTTTAAAATATAATCGTAGAATTCCTTGGGATAAATGTCCCTGTATTTTGCGTAATCCTTGGAGGTTTTTCCCCAGTCAAAAGCCTTACCTTTGTCAATGTCCTGAATAATCATATAATTTTCTCCAATGTTATTTCCAGTGCCCAGCTCTGCATCTCCAAATACATTTTACCACGTACTTCATTATGGTCAAGCCGCATGAATTTATGGTCTTCTTCTGTTGCTTCTGAAAGCTTTTAAGTTAGGGATGCTGAATATTTTATGCATAATATTTTCCTCATGATAAAAATTAAATTTACATTTCTGTTTCTTTTTGGAATTCACTTAGGAATTCTTCCATATATGAATGCCGGCTTTCTGCAATCCTTTTTGCTTCTTGTGTATTCATTTTATCTTTTAAAAGCAAAAGCTTGTCTTTAAAATGTTGTAGTGAAGATTCTAGCGGTCTTCCAGCTTTACCTCCATAGGCAAATGTTCTTGCAATTCCTACAGCACCAATGGCATCTATTCTGTCTGCGTCCTGAACTATTTTCCCTTCAATAGATTCTGGCTGCTTTCCTTTGTTTTTGCTGAAAGACACTCCGTTAATTATTTGGCAGATTAATTCGATGTCTTCATCTTTAACGCTGTGGCTTTTAAGGAATTGTCTTGCATTCATGTTGTCTTTTGTGGCAAAGAGTTTGTGGTCGTCAACATCGTGAAGCAAAGAAGATAAGGCTACAAGTGTCACATTGCATTCAGGATATGCCTTTGTAATCTGAATGGCATTCCTATAAACTCTTAACGAATGGTTTTCATCGTGCCCGTCAGAATTATTATTGAATATTTTTTGTATATAAACTTTTGCCGCTTCAATTATTTCTTCATTCATATTTTCCCCTTTATGCTTTTTAACAATATCCAATTACACTGTATTTTTCCGGAAAAAGTTGCAATAATGCTATATTAAAAATCGTAATATCGTAAAAACTCCTTTGCTTTTAAAAAAGACATGATTTTACAAATTCATGAATCAATGGGTGCGGATTCTCAAGACTTGAATTTACCTGCGGCACAAAAACTGTTGCGACAAAGAATTTGTTTTCCGGCATCTCGATTATCCTGATGTCATCATTTTCATCAGTGGCAGAAACTAGAAGCTTTGGATGCTTCAGCTGATTTTTTATTTTTGGGTTAATGCCAAAGTTGCAGAAGTAATTTTCCAAAACCTCTTTTTGATTGTAGCAAGAAAAGGCTTTTGTATTTTCTTTGATAAAGACCTTCATTCTTTTTCCTGCTAAAGAACAGGCAAGTCTACTAATATAGAGGAAAGAAGAATTAGCATCATATTCTTCGTGCTGAGCTTCTTTTACGCCGAGTATATTTCTTGCAAATTCAATAACCGTATGTTGAAAGCCAGCGCATGTTCCAAGGTGAGGAATATTATTTACTCTGGCAAAAGTGATTGCGCTAAGAGTACCTTCAAGGCTTGCAACCGGACTTCCCGGTGCACTCCAAATGCCACTGTAGTTTTCCAAGACTTCATTTCCTTCCTGCGCAAGCTTTAAAGTGCTAATCCATTCGTAAGAAAAGTCATATCCGAATTTTTCTTTTACATGCTCAAGAGATTCATTTAATTTTTCATGAGTAACTGAACCTTTACTATAGTCACCAACTATTGCAATTGTTTTCTTCAATTTTGTCTCCAAATGTGGCATACTCTTATTATACATTCCTTTTTAATATAAAACAATTCTAGTGTAACTTGAATAAGAAATACTGTCTTGCCGAAGAAATAAGATGGTGCTATATTTTAATATTAGCGAGGTTAAAAATGAAGCTTGAAGGATTTGGTGTTTTTGTAAAAGATATGGCGCAGATGATTCGCTTTTACCGCGACGTGCTTGGCTTTGAAATAAAGGAAGATGAAAATACATCCAATGTGTTTCTGGAAAAAGACGGAACTCTCTTTCTTTTTTACGGAAGAAAAGATTTTGAAAAGATGACAAGTTCCACCTTTAACTATGCGGAAAAAATTAACGGACACTTTGAGATAGCTTTGGGTGTTGAAAACTATGCGGCTGTAGACAAGGCTTTTGCGGATGTAACTTCTAAAGGAGCTGTTAGCGTAATGCCTCCAACAACAGAACCTTGGGGCCAGCGAACTTGCTACATTGCAGACCCCGAAGGCAATCTTATTGAAATAGGTTCTTTTGTTAAAGAGTGACGGGGTTTCCGTGGCCAAAATAAATTGTGCGCTTTCCTAGCGACTTTATTTTCTCCTGGGTCTTTTTGATGGCGTCAATGTCGCAATACAAATGTCCCAGGGCAGGCCTTATCCAGTTGTCCAAAGCGTCTCCGACCAGAAGATGGCTTTCTTCTACATCAACTCCGATAGAACCTTTTGTGTGTCCCGGAAGCTCTATGATTTTTGCATTTATTCCGTATTCAGAAAGACTGTCTCCTTCCTTTACGTAGATTATATTTTCTGGCCGTTCAACTTTTGTGTTTCTTAAAACAGAAAGAGAAAGTCCAAGTACAACTTTTCCAACAAGACCGTAAGATTTTAAAGGCTGCTTGTCGTAGTCGTCAAAAAGTTCATCATCCACTTTGTTATATGCAACTGGGCATGAATATCTTTTTGAAAGTTCTGCTGCATTTTCTGCATGGTCAAAGTGGGGGTGGGTAAGGACAATCAGTTTTATTTCGTATTTGTCGCATTCCTCAATTACCATATCGCGGGCGGCTTTACTGCTGGTGTCTACAAGTATTGCGTTTTTTCCTTCTGCAACGATGTAGCAATTGTCTGTTCCACCCTTGATCCTTTTTACCGTAATCATTTTTTTTTCTCCTGTTAAAAATATTTTTATTCTTTATTTAATCCCCAAAGTTGGTAGGGGTTTGTCTTTAATTCATTTTCGTATATGGAAACTACGCTCAAGATGTCAAAGAACATTGCCTTGCAGCTTCCGATTTGCATTTCTTTTATTAGGCCTTTTTCGAATGCTTTTTTTTGAATCGTGTACCAGGCTTTTACAGGAGGATGTCCTGCTTCCATAAACCATTCGCTTGGCGGATAAATTTTATTGATTTTTTCTGTTGGGGCAAAGCGCTGCTTTATGTCTTCCGGAGTTGAACCTTCCATATAATGCATTGCGGTAAGTTTGTAGATGTCCACTCCAAGAAGAAGAGCTTTTCCTCCGTTGTGGATTACCCAGTCAAGGCCTCCGCTAAGAGCTTCTTTTGCGTGCTTTCCCCAACCGGACGTGCTTATTACATCGCTTCCAGTAAATGTGTCTGGCAAGCTCCTGAATGTGTCTGCTACAATTCCCATTGCTGTTCTTTTTTCTTCGCGGGGGAGGATTTTTATTTTTACCGTAACGCCAAGTTTTTTATCCTGCTCTGTCAGGGGAAGTTCTTTGCTAAGCCTAAGTGCCGGCATAAAAATGCTTCCTTCTTCCGTAACAAGTTCTTTTAGCGTTTGGATTATGGTCATTGCACCGCCTTCAAGATGTCCGAAAGAAGAAAGTGAACTGTGAACTTCCAGAGCCATTCCTTTGGAAATGCCAAGGTCTTGAAAGGATTTTTTTACTTCTTCTTTTGTTGTCATTTTTGCTTTCCTGCCATTCCCCAATTTTCCAGAGGTGGTTCGTTCATTATGATGAATATGTCGCCTTCATTAATTCCAAGAGCGGAAGTTAATTTTTCTGTTATTATTTGGATTGCATTTTTTTTGTCTTCTTTTGTCCTTCCGGGGAAAAGTGAAAGTTCTATAATCATAAAGTTGTCGCTTTTAAAATCCGGCTTTTCAAAATCTTGGCGGTCAAATTCTATTATCCTCTGGAACCTGTCCCAGTCTTCTATGTGCAAGGATTCAACAAGTCCTTGGTGAACGCAGTCGAGCAGAGTCTTTTTGTATTGGGCACTTTTTCCTTTTAGCATGTTTATTTTTACGATCGGCATTTTGTTTTCCTTTATCTTTACCTTTGTTTTTCCCAGTAATCCTTATAGGAATATCCGTCTGACGTTCCAACCAAAAATTCTTCTGACTTTGCAAAGCCAAGTTTTTTGAATGCGGCCATGCGCTCAATTGCGTAAAGTGGAACCTTTGTTATTATTTTTTCCGCATTAAACATTTCGTAAACTGCTGGCAAGATGAGACTTGAAACTTCTTCTATAACATCTGCTTTTTCGTGTGAGCTTTTTAAGTCCAGTCGCAAAAGTGCAATGTTGTTAAAGTAGTCGTTTGCATCGCGGTGGAATAGTTCTACGGTGCCAATAGCCTTTCCGCTTTGCTTTTCCACTATTGCCCAGCGGACAAACCATTTTGTTTCGTAAGACTTAATCCAAAAGGCAATGGCTTCTTTCATGCGTTCAATTGTTGGGTAATAGAAGTTGTCTCCGTGGCAGTTGTCGCTGTTAAAGAAGGGCAGGGCATTTTTGTCGCTGTATACTTCAAGCAAATCGCTTGCATCGCTCTCTTTAACAAAGCGGAAAAGATAGTGCTCGTTTTCAAATTCCGGGACTTCTTCGTAAACATCTTTCATTCTTTTATTCCCTTATTTTATTTCCCACTTCATGAATCCGCATGTGAATGGAAAGAAGTCAAATTTCTGAGTTCCAACATGGACTGCTCCGTTTGCTTCGTACCACTTCCTAAGGCGGGTGTTTTCTTCTACGATTCCAATGTTCATGACTTTGCAGCCACTCTTCTTTGCTGTTTCAAAGGCATGTTGAATAAGTTTTTTGCCTATACCCCTGTGCCGAAATTCTTGAAGGACAGCGAGGTTGCTTAATTCGCATTCATTATCTTCCTGGAAGCGAAGTGAATAGTATCCGCATACAAGGCCCTTTTCTTCAAAGACGAACATCTGCCTTTTTTCTTCGTCCATCTGGCTGGTAAGTCTTTCGCTTGTTGTTGCAAATGCCGTGAACCGAGGTGCGTTTTCTTCTGTGAATCCAAGTTCGTCTGCCACCGTCTTAAAGCTCTTTTTAATTACTTCTACGCATACAGGAATTTCTTCGCGTTTCATTTCTCTAATCATACTTTAATACTACAACAAAATGTATTTTTACCGCAAGCCTTTTTTCTCTATTGACATATTCTACAAGTGGAAGTATAGTAAAAGTGTAAATATTATACAAGTGGAATATAAGGAAGGGTGATGTTAAAACACGGTATTCTTGGACTTTTGAATTACGGTAAAATGACCGGTTATGAAATTATGACTGTTTTTCGCGATTCGCTGAGTTTTTTCTGGCATGCCCAGACAAGTCAGATTTACAGGGAGCTTCAGACTCTGGAAAAGAGCGGCTGGATTCAGTCTACACGCATTGAGCAGGAAAGTAGGCCCGACAAGAATATGCTTTCCATAACCCGTGACGGTAAAAAGGAACTGCTCCGTTGGCTAAGGGATGACGACGTAAAGTCTACTGTCCGAAGTCCTCTGATGATGAAAACTTTTTTCCGCGGTGAATGCAGCATAGATGAGAATATAGAATTTTTTAAAAATCTTCCAGAACAAAAATCTGTCTTTCCGGAGGGAAGCAAAAAAGCTGACTTGTTAAGAGACGAATATCAAAAAAATGTAGCGGATAAAATGAAGGCATTGTATTGGAAATTTACAATGGATTTTGGACTTATGTACGAGAAGATGCTTCGCAAATGGTGCAAGGATTGCATTAGGGAACTGGAGGAATACAAACATGGAAATACTGCTGATTAACGGAAGTCCCAAGGGTAAAAAAAGCAATTCGCTTCGTCTTGCCGAAAAATTTTTGCAAGGTTTTAAGACGGAAATGCAAGGAAAGGGAAGTGAGCTTTCTGTTGAAGAGATAGAACTTTCTTCCATGAATATAGGCGCTTGCAAGGGCTGTTTTGGCTGCTGGAGAAATACTCCCGGAGTTTGTTGCATAAAAGACGACATGCAAATTCTTCTTCCAAAGATTCTTAATGCGGACATGATTGTATGGAGCTTTCCCCTTTACTATTTTAATGTTCCCGGCATGCTAAAGAATATGATTGACCGCCAGCTTCCTTTGATTCTTCCTTTTATGAAAGAGAATACATCTGGGCACGGAAGCGGAAGCCATGAGACCCGTTACGAAAAAAAAGACAGGCGCAATGTGATTATTTCTACATG
>JAGACC010000058.1 GCA_017614295.1 Treponema sp. | reverse complement strand
ATTTGTAAAAAATTTATTCGACAAGAACTTTATTGAATACGCTTCATATGTTATCCGCGACAGGGCTATTCCTGACCTTGAGGACGGACTTAAGCCTGTTCAGCGGCGAATCATTCACACGCTTTTTGAGATGGACGACGGACGCTTCCAGAAGGTTGCAAATGTCGTTGGTGAGTGCATGAAGTACCACCCGCACGGAGACGCTTCTATTGGCGGTGCCCTGGTTGTTCTTGCAAACAAGGGAATCTTTATAGAAAAGCAGGGAAACTTTGGAAACATGTACACTGGAGACGGAGCGTCTGCACCCCGTTACATTGAATGCCGTGTTCATCCGCTTGCAAAGGAATTCCTTGTTACAAATCCTGCCGTTACCCATTACATTCCAAACTACGACGGACGCAGCACGGAGCCGGAAGTTTACCGCGCAAAAGTGCCGGTTGCTCTTATAATAGGAGCAGAGGGTATTGCGGTTGGCATGAGCACAAAGATTCTTCCCTACAACATAAAGGAAGTTCTTGAAGCAGAGATAAAGGCCCTGAATGATGAACCCTTCGAGATTTATCCCGACCTTCCTACCGGTGGACTTATAGACGTTACAAACTACAACGACGGCAACGGAAAGATTGTTACCCGCGCAAAGTTTGACATGAGCGATGAAAAGAAAATCATCATAACGGAGCTTCCTGTAGACACAACCTCCGAAAGCCTCATGAATTCAATCGAAAACGCATACAAGACCGGCCGCATAAAGATAAGTTCAATAGACGACTATACGACCGACCACTGCCAGATAGAGATAAAGCTTCCACGCGGTGTTTATGCCAAGGACATAGAAAAAGCCCTTTACGCCTACACCGACTGTGAAAAGTCCATCTCCTGCCAGATGCTTGTTATCCGCGACAACATGCCTGTTGCAATGACCGCCACGGAGATAATCAAGTACTACGCAAAGAAGCTTACCGCAATCATAAAGGATGAACTTGAATACGAGAAGGGCCGCCTTACCGAAGAATTGCACGCGCGTACGCTTGAGCGAATCTTTATTGAAGAGCGCATCTACAAAAAGATTGAGCAGATGAAGACAGCAGAAGACGTTGTAAAGGCTGTAAAGAAGGGCTTTGTTCCCTTTAAGGCAGAGCTTGTCCGCGACATTTCCGATGAAGACGTGGAAACTTTGCTAAGAATCCCCATCCGCCGCATATCGCTTTTTGACATAAACAAGAACAAGGATCAGGTTGCCGCAATCAACAAGCAGCTAAAAGAAATAAGCAGAAAGCTTAAGCATTTAAAGGACTGCGCAGTTGACTACCTTGAAGGCATGCTAAAGAAATTCAAGGAAGAGGAACTTGTACGCCACACCCAGATTCAGAAGTTCAACGTTGTAGACGTAAAGGCTGTTGCAAAGAGGGACATTCCCCTCCGCTACGACGACAAGGGCTATCTTGGAACAGGAGTCTCCGGTGGTGCGGAAGTGCTCCGTGTTACACCTTACGACCGCATATTCGTCTTGCGCAGAAGCGGCATCTACACAGTATGCGATGTTCCCCAGAGGCTTTTTGTGGACACAGGCATGTGGTACTGCAACCTTGCGGAAAAAGACGTCATCTCCAAGGTGCTCTTTACCGTAATTTACCGCGACCCAAAGAACGGTTACTGCTACATAAAGAAATGCCGCATCCCAAGCTGGATTATGAACCGCGACTATCTTTTGGCTCCAGACGGAACAGAAGTCCTTCATGTTGACACAAGGGAAAAATTCAGCTTTACTCTGAATTACAAAAAGAAGCCCCGCGTAAAGATTCTGCATGAGGAATTCAACTCTGCCGACTTTGAAGAGAAGGGCCACAAGGCACAGGGCGTAAGGCTTAGCGACCACGATACGGAGAGCATTTCCGTCCAGAGCGCAGATGCCCAGATTGCACTTTTTGAAGGAAGTAAATAGTTGGAAGGTATAATAAAAAAGCCGCAGTACAAAATCATGCACGTAATCTTTAACCAGTGCATGAGGCTTAATTTTTCAAAGGCTCTGTTCACAGTGTTTTTGTTTACGATTATAGAAACATTGCTCAGCGTGATTCCCTTTTCCGTCGCAATGAATTCTTCATCAGAACAGGAAGCTGCATCTTTGGCTGGAAGTTCTTCCGTACTGGGGGGCCTTCTCTCCTTTGTGCTTACACTGGCTTTGTGCATAGTTATTTTTATGATGCTGTACGGAATATTCTGCGTAACTGCCCGCATGGTTCAGAAAGCGAAAGTTACCGTAGGCTGGCTTTTTATTGCCTTTAGAAAAAAAGACACAAGGGTACTGGGAGCTGCTATTGTATTCACTTTGTATTACACGGCTCTTGGCTTTTTGGCTGCATTCCTATTTTCTTACCTTGTTAAAAAGAACATTATTCCTGTAAATAATGCAAGCGGAAGCCTTTCTCCAATGATGTACTTCTTGGCTCTTGCGGCAGCAGTTTTTGTCCTTGCCTTTATACCATTTTCTTTTGTAAACCTGATTCTCTATTATTTTAAGAACGCAAAGGTTCTGGGCTCATTTGCACTTAGCATCCGTATTTTGTGGGGCCAGACCCTGCATTTTCTTGGCTTTGTAATCTATGCTGCGGGAACGTCACTTATAAGCTTGGTGCTTTTGTCTGTGGTGCTTTTTCTTGTTCCCAAGGATCTGGAGACTTCAGTTGGCATTTTTACAATGTTCCTTTCCATACTGAGGCTCTTTGAGTATTACAAGGTTCTTTCTAGGATTCTTATTGCAATACCAATCTATTTCTTTTTTACGATTGGTGCAATTCAGGTTT
>JAGACC010000057.1 GCA_017614295.1 Treponema sp. | reverse complement strand
TCCCCTACGAAGACACCCCGGACCAGTTTGCCGCAACCCAAGACATAAAATCAGACATGGAAAAAGCAGTTCCAATGGACCGTCTTGTATGCGGAGACGTTGGCTACGGAAAGACAGAAATTGCAATGAGGGCAGCTTTCAAGGCGGTTATGGGCGGAAAACAAGTGGCTTTCCTTGCACCAACAACAATTCTTGCAGAGCAACACTACGAAAACTGTTCGGAACGCTTTAAAAACTTCCCGGTACAAATCGCTCAGCTTTCAAGGTTCGTTCCCCCGGCAGAGCAAAAGAAAACCCTTCAAAAGCTAAAGGAAGGCGGGGTAGACATCTTAATAGGAACCCACAGAATCCTGCAGAAGGACGTTATATTCAAAGACCTGGGACTTATGATAATAGACGAAGAGCAGAGGTTCGGCGTAAAGGACAAGGAAAGGCTAAAGGTAATAAAAACAAACATAGACTGTCTAGCCCTAAGCGCAACGCCAATTCCGCGTACCCTGCACATGAGCCTCCTAAAAATAAGGGACATGTCTCTTTTAACAACACCTCCTCAGAACAGGCAGAGCATAGAAACCGCAATAGAGCCATTCTCGGACGAAAAGGTAGCCCTTGCCATAAGAAGGGAAACGGAGCGGGGTGGACAGGTATTCTATCTGCACAACCGTGTGGAATCCCTGGATGATACAAGACTGCGCCTGGAGCACATAGTTCCAGAAATGATGATCGAAGTAGCCCACGGACAAATGACAAGCGAAGAACTTGACGACAAATTCCGCCGCTTTAAGATGGGAGCCTTCAACATACTAGTAGCCACAACAATAATCGAAAACGGCATAGACATCCCCAACGTAAACACAATAATCATAGACAGGGCAGACATGTACGGAGTAAGCCAGCTTTACCAGCTAAGGGGAAGGGTTGGACGAAGCGACAGAAAGGCCTATGCCTACCTATTTTACCCGGAAAACAAGGCGCTTAGCGAAGTTGCAATGAAAAGGCTTCAGGTAATCTCCGACTTTACGGAACTTGGCTCAGGATTCAAAATTGCCATGAAGGACATGGAAATCCGCGGGGCAGGGAACCTATTGGGAAGGGATCAGAGCGGAGAAGTTTACGCGGTAGGCTTTGAAATGTACCTTACGCTTTTAAACAACGCAATAGAAAGGCTTTCCAACAGCGACTGGCACGCCCCACAGGAAGTCCTGCTCGAACTTGAATATTCAGGCTTCATACCAGACAGCTACATCACGGAAGCCCAGACAAAAATGGAAATGTACAAGCGCATAGCATCCGTAGGTTCAGACGAAGAGCTTTACACGGTTACAGCCGAACTTTTTGACCGCTTTGGACCATTGCCGGACGAAGTAAACAGCCTGCTTTGCCTTGCAAAAATCCGCATACTCTGCAACAAGCTTTCCATAACATCCCTAAAGGAAAAGAAAGGCCTTGCCACAATAGAATTCGGGGAAGTCTCCAAGCTGAACATAGACAAGGTTCTGCGCCTCATAAAGACAAACGCAGGCCGCATAAAGCTTGACCCCCAGCATCCAAACCACCTGATTCTTCAGACCGGGGCAATAGACCTAAAAAGCAAGAGCGAATTCATCAAGGAAAAGCTTGAGCAGCTGCATTAAATTAAGCTGCATTAAAAGCAGAATCACTCTTCCTGCCGCACAACATGGGCTAAAATAAGGCTTCCTGCAAAGAAGAATCCTCCCATACCAAAGAGGATTATATAGAAGAGAATAAACTCATTCTTAGTCCTGCAGACCACAGGATTGTCCGGCTTGCACCATACGGTAACATTGGACTTATTAAAGAAGGAAGAAACGCTTATCTGGCTCTGGTAAGGCTGGCCGTCAACCGTATATTCTAAGTCCGCATAATAGCTCCGGCTCTTTCCGCCAGACACGCAGCGGGTCCCCGTAACAAGAGCCTCCGTCCTTACAAGAGACTTTATGGAAATCCTGTCGTATGCAAGAATACAGCCCCCAATTATTACAAGCACAAGGCCAATAGCCGCAAAAATCCTGGAAAGGGTAAAAGCACTGCCTCCCGAAGCTGAATTGGCGACCCCAGAATCCCCAAGATCCCCAGAATTCCTAACATTCATCTGCCCGTCAAGCTCAGCAGAAAAATCAGCACCTATAGACATTCCCAGAGACTTTTTCTTTATCATCACAATGCCAAGGATAATGAATGTAAAAGCAAAAATAAAGCAGAAAGCAAGCATGGCAATAGAAAAAACAGGATTGTAGTCCACAGGATTGCTACTCCCGCCAGACAGCTTATCCTTGATTGCATACAAAGGAATTGCAAGAGAAAAAAGCCCAATAAGAAGAAAAATAACGCCAACACGAATGCCCTTAGCTTCCTTACCCTTGGATTCGTCCCTATTGGAAAGATAAACATGAAAAATAGCAAATACAAAGCCAGCAAATATTACAAGCCCAAGTACAATAAAAACCTTGGCCATGGTCAATCCTGCACTGTCCTTGGTAACAAAGTAGTCATCAGGATCGCCGGGGTTCACCATAACAGTAACCTCGTCGCCCTCGCTAAACTTTGGCGGGTAGGAGGCATGGTCACTTTCCTGCCTAAAAATCTTACCGCCAAAACTGTACTCAAAAACCGGAGTGTACAGGTGCCCGTTATTGCCGTCCCGTTCAAGCATTTGCAAAACCACGCCCGAAACTTCTTCCGTACAGCGCTCCGCACGCTTCTTGTTGGACCAGACAATACTAAGGCCGAATATCAAAAAGAAAAGCCCCACCGCCGCAGGAATAAGAAAGAACAAGGGGTATTTTTTTGTGTCAATCTCTTTTTCCATTCTCATAAAAACAGTATAAGGGGTAAGTTTAGATATTGGCAAGAAGAAAAAACAACAAAAGCTATAAACTTTATAAAGGTGTATAATTTTACAGACGGTATTTTAAATCATACTCTTTTGGACGGTAACCTTTAACGCTCTACCATATAGTTCCTTGGCTGCAACCGGGTGTCCGTGCCAAACCGTCACCCGCTTTCCAGGGCTCCGCGTCCTTGCGCTCCGGCCCGCCGTCCGGCGGTCTTGCCTTGCGGCAACCCTTACAATCGGGCGTAGGACTATCCGGCCTCATTTGCAGCCCAAAGCCTTGTAAAAGAACGGCATATATAACATAATATAATGTGTATTCTGTCTACCTAAATCTTATACCACTTGCCCCCTACCTACCCGTTATATGCCCAACTAGCCTTTTAAACCGCAAACCGGCCTTATGCTTTGTTTTTATTTTCAAGTTTTTTTTTCTTTTATCACTTCCGCATTAGCACTCATTTCGCTAATACAGGTGTCCTGATATTTTTCTCCTGGGTATACATCTAAAATTGTAAGCTGAACATACAGATATAAACTTCCATCGGGAAAAGGAGCTTTTGGTGAACAGATAAAAGAAAAATCCTGTTGATTCATAGTATCTTCTAACACAATTTCAGATTCATGCATTATATATGGTTCTTCTAAAGATTGCGTACCTCGATAATCTTCATAGGCAATTAAAGGGACTTCATAAAATGTGAGCTTTGCTTTCTTTACTCTATTATTATTTTTATATGTAAGTTCATTTTTACAAAAACCATTATTGATTTTCAATTGTATATTTAATTTTTTATCTGATATTCCTTTTTCATAGTTTAAGTATTGATAATTTCCATCTACATCTACTATTACCCATTCTCCAATTCCGTTTCCTTTTACACCCTCGACCCAGGCAGTTGTTAAATCATCATCACAAATAGATTCCCATGCATACTTATATCCCTGCTCAAGTAGTTTAGAACTTATACCGTGGTCCCAAAAAGCAATGTCCTTCCAATGATCATTTACATTTTTCTT
>JAGACC010000056.1 GCA_017614295.1 Treponema sp. | reverse complement strand
GATTGCCGAGGTTGTAAAGAAGCACAAGATTTGGGTTATTAGCGACGAGATTTACTGCGAGCTTACCTACGAGGATACAAAGCATACTTCCATTGGTTCTTTCCCTGGAATGAAGGACTATACAATCGTGCTAAACGGTTTTTCCAAGTCTTTTGCCATGACAGGTTGGAGAATCGGATATATTGCGGCTCCCGAAGATGTTTGTGAGCAGATTATTAAGCTTCACGGCTACAATACTATCTGCGCACCTATTATGAGCCAGTATGCGGCTTTGGAAGGTCTTAAGAACGGCTGGAGCGAGGTGGAGAAGATGCGCGTTTCTTACCAGCAGAGGCGCAACCTTATGGTTAAGGCTTTTAACGATATGGGTCTTCCTGTTCCGGAGCCAAAGGGTGCTTTCTACCTCTTCCCGGACATAACTTCTACCGGTCTTACAAGCGAACAGTTTGCCCTTCAGGTTTTTGAGAAGCTTAACGTGGCTGTTGTTCCGGGTAATGTCTTTGGTGCTGGCGGTGAGGGTCATATCCGCTGCTGCTACGCTACTTCCGTGGACAAGATAAAGACTGCTCTGGACAAGATAAGCGGTTTTGTGGCTGAATGTTCCCGAAAGTAAGGTCAGCTTTGCTAAATAGCTTTGCAGAATAGCTTTGCCTAATAGCTTCCAATAGCTTTTAAAGCTGAATGTCCGCGCATTAGGGTGGATTTGCGGGGTGGCAGTGGTTACGGATGCTTTTTAGCTCATCCTCAACTTATTGCCACCATAAGCCGATTATCTAAGAAGAAATCTTTGCTTTTGCAAGTGTCTTTATAAAGGGGTATTTTTTATGGTAATTCCATACCTTATAGCTGCGGTTGTTATAATTGGCATATTCGCTTTTCTTCTCTTTGTTCCCAACAAGAGGAATTTTGACGGTTCGGAGAAGAAACCTGCCAAGTCAAAGAAGAGCCAGGCTCAGATTATTAAGCAGGCTAACAGGCACCTTGCCAAGAATCCAAACGACGCTGCAGCATTAAAGGCTTTGGGAGACCTTTACTTTACCAGCAACCTTTGGGAAAAGGCATTCCCCATTTATTCCCAGCTTTCAAAGATTTCTAAGACGGACATTGACGTTGACTCCTACAAGGCATTCCTAAGGACGGGTATTTGCGCCCTGGAACTGGACAAAATGGAAGAAGCTATGATATCCCTTTCCCTTGCCTACCAGAAGGATCCCCACGATTTTGAGTCCAACTACTTTATGGGCTACGCTCTTGTAAAGGCAAAGCAGTACGACAAGGCTGTTCCCTGTCTAAAGAAGGCACTTATAGCAAGACCGGATGCAAGCGGGGTGAACCTGCTTCTTGGCCAGAGCTACTACAATTCCCACCACTACCACGACAGCTTGCCCTGTTTTAAGAAGGCGCTTATAGAAGACCCGGCAAACAAGGATGCGCTTTACTGCATGGCGGATGCAATGACTCAGGAAGGTCACGGAGACAAAGCTATAAAGGTATTCATGCATCTTAGGGCAGACCCGGTTTACGGAGCACGCTCTTGTTTGCAGGCGGGTATCTACCACCTTAACATTGGTGAATTTGACAACGCTATTACGGACCTTCAGATTGGTCTAAAGCACGAGAATACGGAAGATGACATAAAGATGGAAATCCGCTACAAGCTTGCCCAGGCATTCTTTGCAAAGAACCAGCTTAGCAACGGTCTTATCCAGCTTAAGGAAATCCGCTTTATCAATTCAAACTACAAGGATGTTAACGCACTTATTGCCCGCTACCAGGAGCTTAGCCAGAATTCCAACCTGCAGCTTTACCTTACCGCTGGTACCGGAGACTTTGTTGCCTTGTGCAGAAAGGTTATTCAGGCTTACTACAAGGATTCACAGCTTAAATTTATGGACATAAACATGGGGCAGGTCTTTACGGACTTTGTTCTTGAAGTTGATTCCCCCAAGTTCCAGGACAGCGAGATTTTTAGGTTCTTTAGGACTACGGGTTCTACAGGAGAGCTTTTTGTTCGCGACTTCCACGGACACTTGCACGACGTAAAGGCAGACCGTGGAATATGTGTTACTGCAGGCGACTTTACGGAAGAAGCCCGCAGGTACATAGAGGGACGCCCGCTTGACCTTATAGAAAAGAACCAGCTTACTATGCTGCTCAAGCAGGTTGGCTAAGTCTTATTTGCCTTATTTTTGAATTACGACAAGGTTGCGCTCATGGTCTTCCAAAAAGGGAACTGTGAGCGCTATTTTTTTGTAGGAAGGAACCATAAAGCTTATTGCTTCCATTTCCGTAGCGATTTTTTCCGAACGGGCCTTATACGCTGCAATAAAACCGCCTTTGCAAAGCATTTTTAGAAGAAGCTTGGTTATCTTTGTGTCAAAGGGGTGGAATGCACGGAATACTTCTATTGTGAAGGACTCTGGCTTTACCTTGTCTGCTTGAAGGCACAGAACCTTTGCGTTTTTAAGATTCAGCGAACGGACAACCTGTTCCAGAAAGGCACAGCGCTTTTCCATGCGTTCAACCAGGGTGAATGAATACTGGGGAAAGGCTATGGCAAGTGGAATTCCGGGGCAGCCACCACCGCTTCCAATATCACCTATCTTTACCTCTTTTCCGGCATCAGAAAGGCTTTTTGCAAGGGACTCTATTTCTTTGCATGCGGCAAGACTGTCCAGCAGGTGGTTCACTTCAAATTCGCTCTGGTTTTCTGCCTTCATCAGATTGTAGCCCTTGTTAAATTCAAGGACTTGTTCTGTGTAGCTTTTTAAAGCGGCAAACTGCGAGTCTGAAAGTTCAAGGCCAAGTTTTTTTGCCCCTTCAAAAAGCTTAGACTCTTCCCCGCTCAATTTTCTACTCCCAAATCAATAAGAAGGTCTATGTCTTCTTCCTGTTCAGAAGTTTTTAGCGTTACAAGGTGTCCGGTGCGGTTTGCTTCCAGGCTGTTCAGTCGGCTCATGCGGTAAAGTCCACTCTCTTCGTTTTCCTTTGACTGGGTTACGTAAGTGCATGCGCTGTAATTCTTTAGGTCTGCCTTCTGAGGGGTTGCGGTAAAGCGTATGTAGAAAATTTCATCCAGGTTTTCTCCGCTTCCCTGGCAAGTCCTGTCTCCTGTTACAACAAATGTTCCGTCCTGGAGCACGTCGGAAACATAAACTGAACGGCAAGACTGGAGTATGTCCTTTCCGCCAACGGTAAAGCGCAAAAGTCTGGCTTTCTTTGCGTTGGAAGCAGCCTCTCCGTTTTCTTTGCGGAGCTTTTCGGATGCGTTCTGGTAGTTCTGCAAAGCTTTAAGCAAGTCGTCCCTTTCCTGCCCCGAAAGATAGGCTGCGCTCTGTGCAAGATCACGCGCTATCTGCTCACGCTCGGAAATTTCAGCATCAAAGCTATTTTCTCCGTTCAATTTTCCGTCCAAAGAAGGATTTGCTTTTTTGGGGCTTGCGCTCTTTGGCTTTGTTCCCCTGCTGCGTCTTCCCGTGTAGGGGGAATTCTTTGGGTTACCGGGTACGTAAAAACCGCTTCCCAGTGTGGGTGCGGCAACAGACGGCATTTCCGGTGAAGATACAGAGCTTACCGAAGACTGGGCAACGGCAGCTTCAACGGCAATCAAAACGAATGCGGCTACAGAAACGATTTTTTTAAAGGTTTGCAAGGCTTTCCTCCACAAATTCAAGACGGTGAGTCAGTTCATTTATTGTTTTTGTAAGGCGGTCCCTTTCCTTTTCCAGCTTGGTCTTGGGATCCGTCTCTCCAGCTTTCCTTTTCATCATGGCAATAACGCTGTCCGGGCTTTTTCCGCTCTTTATGGCTTCCTGTGCCTTTGCGCGTTCATCCGGCTTTTTTATTCCGGCTACGATTTTCATGTTGTCAAAACCGAGGTCTGCGTCTTCCGTTGGCAGGGTTCCTACCTGGGCTACAGACTTTGCGGTGGTCCTTGGAATCTGCAAAACCCTGTCCAGATAGTCCTCGTAGCGGATGTTTGACTTTTCGCAGAGTGCGTGTGCCTGAATAAGCTTTTTGCCAAATTCCTGCATCAAGCGTCCGTTGGGCACTATGTATTTTTCCCGGATTTCCTTTGTAAGCTCTTCCAGCTCCGGCGAAGCGGAAAGGTCTATCTTGTAGTAGCCCTTCTCTTCCGCAACTTCCAAAAGCGCATGGAATTTTGCCCAGAAATAGTTGGTGTGGCTCCGTGCCTGGTGGGGTGGTTCCCTTCCTCCGTTTGCCACTATTTCTTCTTCGTTTATAAGGTGATGGGTGTATTCGTGGACGGCAGTATAAATAAGCTCGCTGTCCGTCTTAAAATTCTTGTTGTGCAGAAGGATTTCCCTGGTTTCCGGCTTGTAAAGACCGTTTACCCTCTTGCTCTCCTTGCCTGTCATCGTAACGGTGAATTCAAGCTTTGACTCCTGAATATCCAAAAGCATGTCTTTTATAGAAGCATTATCCATATATTACCATTCCCACTCGAAGTGCAAAATTATCGCCAAAAATCGCCTAATTCAAGAACCCCATAGCGCCAAGTATAAGGCTAGCCGCAACCGTAGCAGCAGTTTCCGTCCGCAAAACCCTGCTTCCCATGCAAAGACGGCTGTAACCCCTCTGCTCCAAGAGAAGCCTCTCTCCCTGGGTCCAGCCACGCTCACTTCCAATAGCCGCAACCGCACCGCACAAGGCTTCTTTTTGCGGACAATTCCTTGCCATAAAAGAAACAAGACTTTCCGAAGCGCCAACGTTGTCCAAAGCAGCCTTTAAAAAACGCCCGTTAGCAGAAGAAACACCTGCTACAGCAGAACCTTCCAAAAAATCAAGGCACTTGGCAAGCGAATCATGCATAAAAAGCTTGGGAATATGCGTACTGGCAGCCTGTTCACAACCTTCCAAAAGCATCTCGTAGCCAGAACCCTGTGTTGCAAGATCAGACTTTAGGTAGGATTTTTCGCCAAGCTCCGTAGCAGTAAGATGAATCTCGCAAACGCCAAGCCCAGCCATGTCCCGCAAAAGCCTTTTAAGCTGAATCGGTCGCGGAAAGCCAATAATCATCCTAAGCGGAAAAAGCGGTTTTCCGTCGCTTTCGCCAACAAAATCAAAGGAAATCGAACCCTTCTTAAAAGACTTCCGACCGTCAGCGCTCTTTTCCTCGTGAACTTCAAGCCGGGTAATTGTTGCCCTTCCAGCCTTGCCACCGATTATTCCGGCCGCAAAAGAATCCCCCTCGCCCTTGTGCAGGATTTTAAGAAGGTGGACAGCCCTTTCGTCCTTAATATCCAGCGGTTTACCAATTTCCTCCGGCTTGAACAAGCAAATGTTCATAAAACCGTATTTCTAGAAGAGAAGCGGAACCTTGTAGCCAAAGTCAAGCAAAAGTCCGCGGCGTGTAAAGAATGCATTGTCATCATCATCCTTCATAGGAAGCAAATCAAACAGATAGCGGGCTTCTACAAGGCACCTTCCAGTACCCATCTTCTTTTCAAAGCCAAGGCCTGCAGTAACGCCAAAGTTTATCTTTGTGTCAGAATTGATTTTGTCACCGTCAAGGTCCTTAGAACCGCGGATCTTTCCAATCGGAATAGAAGCATAGGGACCTGCCACAAAATTGAATGCTCCGTAGCTGCAGGTAAGCAAAACCGGAATGTCCAGTGAAAAATAGCGGATCTGACCGGTAACGTTCTCATCCACAGCGTAATTGTTTATAAAAAAGTTAAGCCCAGACTGAATGCCAAAATAAGTCCCCATCGGAACATTAAGCTCCATGCCAAGACCTGCAATCCAGCTGTCCGCATAGTTCTGCTTTTCTTCGCTAAGGGGATTGTCGCTGTCCACTTTTGTACCAAGGCCAAAGCCGCCGTAAACATGGGGAATAAAAACTGTATCAGCCGTTGCAATAGCCATAGAAGCCACTGCTGCTGCAAAAAAAGTCAAAATCTTCTTCATAAATTTTTCTCCAGAAAAAATTGTTGCCTCTATTATAATGACAAGCAATGATTTTTTCAATTAAGAATTCAGATAATCTTTCCTTTCTGGAGCAAATTGCTTCTTTATACTGCCCTGACGGGATTCCTCGTTTTACCCGCTTTCCAGGGTTCCGTGGGCCTTGCCCACTCCATTGCCATCCGGCAACGCTTCGCGCCCTTCCAATCGGGGCTAGGCTTTGTCCGCAGGAGGATATGCCAAGAGCAAAGTACCCCCCCCCGACTGATTGAACAAAAAAGTTCATTTCTATAATATAAGTGTGTCTTATATCGGAGGGTAAAATGGCTATCGGATTTTTGTTTATTGCTCTTGCAACGCTTGTAGGCTTTGCATTCTGGATTTTCGTGGCAATTCTTCTTTACAAGCTAGTAAAAAAGCAGCCTGTAAAAAAAACACTTATAACTGCAGGAATTCTTGCTTTTATTTGGCTCCTTATAGTTATTACGGGAATCGGAACATTCTTTTCGGTAAAAAAAGTTTCCGTGGCAAATGCCATACCATACATGAGCTATGAAAGCGCAAAAAAGAACTGGTCAACAAAGATGCTCAAAAAGACCAGCGACTTTGAACTGTCCATAGATAAAATTCAACAAATTCCCAACGAAAAGGAATGGATTTCCTTTGAAGCAGACGTAAAGACAGATTCAGAAGATTCCAAGCCTTCAAAAACAGACGAACTTTTGGGCAAAGACGACTACGTTACATACGAAATGACTCTTGTGGTAAACAACAAGTCAGACAACGCGGGCATTAGCTACAAAAAGCTTAGAAAGGCAAACCTGGTCTATGTTCAGGACGAAAACGAAGTCTTTATTCCAGCCTACATTATAAACCACGCAGAATTTGACGACGTACCATGGATTCTTTCTTTGTTCATGCCCCAGTACAAAAAGGACCAGAAGCAAGAATTCGTTCCCCTTGGAAAATCCTACCTTAACGTACGCGTAGAAATTCCAAACGGACACACCATCTCCAAATTCGTCTTTGGAAACACCGTGCTGGACGTAAACATGAAGGACTTTGTAAAATAGCTTATGGAAGACAAGTTGCTTTACATAATAGCGGCAGCTTCTTTTATAGTGCTTATCCTTCTTTTGAACTGGTACATAAAATGGAAGGCTTACGGCAAAGAAGAAGCGGAGGCTGCAAGGCGCAAGGCAGAAGCTAAAAAGGCTGCTCTAAAAGGACTCATCGTAAACTGCCCCCTCTGCAACAGCCTGCTTCTCCCCGGAGAGGATCTTGTAAGCCGCGTTTACAGACCAATGAACGTCCCCGACCAGCTATGCACAATAAACGGCTGCCCCCACTGCTACCCCGTCCCCGAAAAAGGAGTAAAAAGGGTCTGCCCAGTCTGCCACAAAACCGTCCCCCTAGAAAACGGCCACCTAACCGCCCGCCTCTTTAACAAAAGCAACGGCAAAAAGCACGTAATAGTTACCGGCTGCAGCGAATGTGCAAGGCATTAAAAATGCTACATTAACAATATTATACTGCCCATTAGTTAGCAATATGTGGTATATTAGAAGTTGGAGGTAGAATTATGGTAGCAGTTAATGGATATTTTGACGGAAACACTTGCGTTGCCCTTGACACTTCACAGTTCCGACCAAACCAGAGGCTTGTCATCACCGCACTGGACGAAGACTTCGACAAAAATGCAATAACAGAAGAAAAGAAAGCTGCCCTTGACGAACTGCACGGCATTTTCGGAATGCTAACACACGAAGAAGCAGAGGATATTCGCAACAACCGCGTAAACTTCAAGGAGCGTTTCTAATGCTTTACATGCTCGATACAAACACCGTGAGTTACCTTCTTGAAAAAGATGCAACAGTCTTAGAGAAATTTGATTCCGTCTTTTTGCAAAACGATTTAGCAATCTCGAATATCGTTCAATACGAAATACAGCGCGGGATTTTTTATCGGCAATCAAAGAAGCTGCAGAACGATTTTGACATCTTTTGCAAGCATATTCCCGTTATTCCGATTACGAATACCGATTTGCTAAAGGCAGCCCATATCTATGCAGACCTTCGGCATACAGGAAAGCTAATCGAGGACTCTGACATTTTTATTGGAGCAAGCGCATTATCGAACAACGCAGTCCTTGTAACGAACAACGAAGAACACCTAGGACGCATTGAAGGCTTAAGAATAGAAAACTGGACAAAACGATAATACCACAATCCGCCCCTTACAAAAGCCCCGCCTTGCCGCTAAAGGGGAAAGAGAGACACCGTAAAAAGCACAAGCCCAAGCATTTTCTGCCTGCGAGTAAAAAGCTCTCCCCTTCTAACTTCCATTAAAGAGACCAAATCGCACTTTACAGACTTCTTCTTAGGCGCGGAAAGCATAATTTTGTAGCCGTCACAGTCCCCATAGTCATAGAAATACTTAAAGTCTTTATCAAGCCGCTCCGGATGATTTTCAAATTTGTCGTACCTGGAGCTGCTTATAAAACTTCCATTTATATAATAAGATATTATGTGTCCGTCTCCGTCTATTCTATAAGAAGCCTGATAGTCAATTCCTTCTTCCAAGTCTTTAAGAAGAACCTCTACCCTGCTACCGGATGTCTTTTTTAGATTTGCCCCGGCCTTGTAATATTCGTCAAAGCTCCAGCAGTACGTTTCAAATCCACCCAGGCTAGTCTTCTCCAACTGGGCAAGGCTGTCCGGCAACTTCTTGTGCTGCTCGTGATACCTTCCAATCCTCAGTAGCAAAAGCTCAATCTGCCCTTCTGCGGATGCGGTTGCAGCCCAAAAAAAGCTACAGTCATAGTCATAGGCATCATAGTCAAAGGCTAGAGCCTGGAAAGCAAAAAATATAGCCGCTAACAATAAAAGAAATACTCTCTTTTTCATACAGTTTCCGTATATACAATACCAAAAAGTCTGGCGTTATGCAAAGCGCGGGGGTTTTAGGGGGCGGAACAAAGTGGAGCCACCTAGGAGAGAGGGTAGGACGCAACGAAGTGCGGCCGAGGGGGAGACCTTCCCCTCCTTTATGATTTACCCCTTCCTGTAGAAAATAGAATAGAACCTTTGCATTCAAAACGAAGTTTTCTGCGAATTTTCCCTACTTGAAGATTTTTAAATAACAAATTTTTAAAAAAACATAAAATTTGCTAAAATTTTTTCTAAAGTTCAAATTTTCATCTCCGAAATTCAAAGTATAGGGTGGTAGACCCCCGGGGACAGCAAACATACATAATGTGTTTGTCTGTAACTTAATAAACTCGTATAGAGGAGATACATTATGGTTATTAATCACAACATGAGTGCTATGTTTGCACAGCGTTCAGAAGGATTGACCGAAGTTAACCAGCAGAAGAACATGGAAAAACTTTCTTCTGGTATGAAGATCAACCGCGCAGGTGATGATGCTTCAGGACTTGCAGTTTCTGAAAAAATGCGCAGCCAGATCCGCGGTTTGAACCAGGCTTCCACAAACGCTAAGAACGGAATTTCCTTCATCCAGACAACTGAAGGATACCTCCAGGAAACAGAAGACATCATCCAGAGAATCCGTGAACTCGCAGTTCAGTCACGCAACGGTATCTACACAGACGAAGACCGCATGCAGATTCAGGTTGAAGTTTCTTCTCTCATCGCAGAAGTTGACCGCATCGCATCTTGCGCACAGTTCAACGGTATGAACATGCTCACAGGTCGCTTTGCACGCCCAACTGGCGAAAACAGCGTAACAGCTTCTATGTGGCTCCACATCGGTGCAAACATGGACCAGAGAACTCAGGTTTACATCGGTACAATGAGCGCAGCAGCTCTCGGACTCCGCAATGTTGGTACAGAAGAGATCATGACTCTTGGTACTCCAGACGAAGCAAACCGCGCAATCGGTACTCTCGACGAAGCTATCAAGAAGATCAACAAGCAGCGCGCAGACCTTGGTGCATACCAGAACCGCCTCGAAAAGACAGTTGTTGGTTTGGACATTGGTGCTGAAAACCTCCAGGCTTCAGAAAGCCGCATCCGTGATACAGACATGGCAAAGGAAATGGTTGACTTCACAAAGAACAACATCCTTTCTCAGGCCGGTACCGCAATGCTCGCACAGGCTAACCAGAGCTCACAGAACGTACTTGCTCTGTTGCAGTAGTTTGTGCTGCCTAGCGGCTTAGCATTATAGGATACACCCGTTGTAACTTCCAATACGGACTTACAGCGGGTGTTTTTCTTTTAAACTTGCACATTTTATTTAAAAATTGCGCATTTCCTACTTATATAATATAATTGAATCATGCTTAACGCAAATGAACTATGTAAAAAAACATTAAGCTTTTCACGCGATTATTTTCTTATAGACATGAGGCGCGACAGGGAATCATTTTATGCCCTTACGGAAAAAGACATTGCAGAAAACCCCCTTTGTATTTGCGGCGTGGTGCTGAACCTTTTTATGGACGGAGAGCTTGACCAGGCTGACCGTTTGATTGAATCCCTTCCCCACAACCAACTCATGGACTTTGCCAAGCTTGGGCTTTTGATTGTTCATCCAAGGATTACCTTTAAGGAATTCTTTGGTTACCTTGAATATCTAAAGAAGAACAACCTTCAAATGCCAAACGTAGTTCTTACAGCCGGGCGGCCAATGATTCTTAACGGATTTAACGACTTTACCCGCATTGGTCCCCTTTTGCAGAAGCACAGGCAGATTTTTATAGACGACCTTGCTTGCCTATACGAAAAGTCTGTTTGCCCCGCAATCTACAACCTCTGCCTTGCGGAGTATTTCTACCAGCTGGACAAGACCTTTGACGCGGAAGTTCTTGTAAGCAGGACCATAAAGGAATTTGACAAGGATTCGCAAAGAAGGCTTTTGTTTGCTGCCCTTTACCTTCAGACAAAAATCCTTATCGCATACGGAAAGACTGTTGACAGCGAAAGCTACATCAAGAACATACGCAGTTACGTAAAAAAGACAGGTGAAGCAGAATTTTCCTACAACATAGACTCAGCGGAAGTAATGACCTCTTTTTACGAGGGTAACTATGCCCTAATGAACCGCTGGATAAAGAATTCCTCCCCGGATGAATACGCAGACTTTAACATGCTGGACTTGTACCGCTACATGGTAAAAGTGCGCTGCTACATAATCAAGAAAAACTACTCCGCTGCAGTTGCCCTCCTGGAAAAACTAAGGCCTCTTTTGGATGCAGGAAAAAGGCACATGGACCTTTGCGAGCTGGACCTGCTTCTTGCAATAACCCTTTACCGCGCAGAAAAGAAAGACCTTGCATTTGACGCTTTTGAAAGGGCTCTAAAAATTGCAAAGAGAAGAAAATACTACAGGCTTATTGGGGATGAGGGACCGGCTGTTCTTCCCCTTTTAATTGAATTAATAAAGCAGGAAGACAAATCCGGTTTTAGCAAAGACTACCTTATGATGCTTCTGGAAATTGCCCGAAACATGGCTGTAAACCATCCGCTCTATCTTGCAGAGGAACACAAGGGAAATATTTCTTTTAGCCAGAGGGAACTTGAAGTGCTAAAGCTTCTTGAACAGGGAAAATCCCGCGGCCAAATTGCCGAATGCTTTTTTATCAGCGAAAACACCGTAAAATTCCACATAAAGAACATATTCACAAAGCTGGAAGCAACATCCGTAACACAAGCCGTGTGGCTTGCAAGAGTTCAGGGAATTATCTAGCTTCTTTAGAACCGTCTGCCAATCAAACAGCACCAAGAGCCTGCATCTGGGCAGTGGCAATCTTGTCCGCAGGATCAAGCTCAAGAACAGTCCTAAAATACCTTACAGCCTCTTCCTTCTGACCAAGCTTAAGGTAAAGACAGCCAAGGTTGCTGATTATCTTTGTGTTTTCTGGATCCATGGAAAGCGCATCGTTAAGGGAATCCTGAGCACCGTCAATGTCTCCTGTTTCCATCTGGCAGATTGCAAGCTCGTTCAAAGTGTCTGCGCTCTCGTCTCCACCCTCACACTCACGGGCCTTTTCAAAAGCCTTAAGTGCGTCTTCAAAGCGTTCAAGCCTGCGCAAACCCCAGCCCAAGAGGAACCAGGCATTCCAAACTGCGGGATTGTCCTGCAAAAAGAGCCTAACCTCTTCAAGACCTTCTTCTTCCTTTCCACCTGCAATAAGCTCGTAGGCATGATGAAAGCGGTCACTGGAAAGGTTCCTGCTGTCTATCTTGTTGATGATTTCCTGGGCACGCTCCTTCTTGTAAAGGCCGTTTTCTCCCAAATCTTCATCCTTTGTGTCGGAAGTAAGAGCCAAAAAGCTTTCAAAAGCACCCTTTGCATCCCCGTACTTGCGCTGCTTTAGATAGAAAAAACCTGCGTTAAAAAATGCGTCCGGAATTTCGGGTTCGCTGTCCATGGCATCCTTATAATAACCAAGAGCAGAAGTGTCATAAGCATCAGCATCTTCGTCCATACCGTTCTTGCGGTAAGAGTCGGCCCTCTGGTCAAAGAAAATAGCCATGTTAAGGATTATAGCCTTGTCGGCAGGATCAAGACCGTGCAGTGCAGACCAAATTTCTTCCGCCAAGTCCCAGTCTTCGTTGCGGGTCTTAAGAACAGCGGCCTCTCCCAGCTCCTTCTTTATGTTGGGGCGGGCTTCCATAATTATCTTGCGGTAATAGTCAAGGTGCTCATTTTCCCTGTCGTAGGCAAGAACGGTAAGTATGCCGGAAAGAATCTGCTCCTGGGTAAGTTCCTTAATGTCTATGCTTTCCGAAGCAGAAGCATCCTTTTTCTGAACAGGAAGCAGAATCTCCGGGTCTACCTGTATTGCATGGTCTGAAAGCGCAAAATCAGAAGGCAACTTTATAAAATAAACTGAGTCCAATGGATTTACGGGGTTCATACTTTTTCCTTAAACCTAGTTGTTTGAGGCGCCCTGGGAATCTGCCTGGTTCTGCATTTCCTTGGCAGAAGCATCCAGTTCATTCTTGCGCACGGAAGTAAGGTAATTGTTGATGTGAATCTTGTACGAAAGCGTAACGGATTCCTCCGAAAACTGAATGTTTGCGGCAACAATGTCCTTTCTGCCCTCAACTTCGCTGGTAGAAACAATGCGTCCCCTAAGGTTGATTATTTCATGCGGCTCGTCAAATTCAAGGTTAAGCAAAACTTCCTTGTCTTTAAGGAACTGTGGAAGCCCCAAAAGCAATACCTTGGCACCACCAAAGGAAAGGTCGCGCAAAATGCAGTGGCGAGGAACATTCTGAATAGAAATAATACTTTCTTCTTTTGGAATTCCAAGCTTTCTGCAGGACTCCGGTGTAAGGATTATGCGGTCTTCCTTTCTCTTTATTGCGTTTGCGTTAGCATCGATCAAGTGACCAATCTTTTCTATAAAGTCATCCGGCGGCTTCTGCGTGTAAATAACTTCAAGAACGGCAAGGTCGCGACTGTTCATATAGGAAGAAATCGTGCCAATCTTTCCGCTTATAAGAAAAGTCATCATCTGACCGTCATTCTGGTAAAAACAATAGCGCAAGTTTACGGCAGGGGCATCCCTACGTGCAAGCTGCTGGAAGGCGCCACCCTTTGTTCCGATGATAATCTTTGCCTTTGTAAAAGACGTGGAATTTATTATACACGGCCACTGGTTGCCAGTACACTTAATGTAAATTTGGCGTGGATCCAAAGCCAGAGTATGCATAATGTCTTTTGTAAACGCTATTTCCGTATCATGGTATTCTTCGTAATAGCGTCCAATTTGTTGATTGGTTAAGACTGCCATATCCTATATAATAATGAATAATTCCTTACTTGTAAAGATTTAAATTAAATTTTATCTTTTTTGTATTTTCTGGACCGCACTTTATTTGCAAACCCGCTTTCCAGGGTTCCGGCTTTCGCCTCCATTGCCTGACGGCAACTTACGCCCTTCCAATCGGGGGTAGGCTTTGTTTGCAGAAGAAAAG
>JAGACC010000055.1 GCA_017614295.1 Treponema sp. | reverse complement strand
GTCTGAACCTTTACAAAACGCTTGTCGCGGGAAGCAAACTTATACTTGTTCCGCACAACGGCATACATATTGTAGAGGAACCAGTAACCCGGCATTATGTGGACTGCGCATGGGTGACCGTAATTGGAATCCGTATCCGGCGGCGTAAGCAAACTGAACGGATACGTTATGTTAAGCTCATTCTGGTATGAACCCTTGGCGGCAAGAACAAAACTCGCAAAATAAGAATCGTACTTAAAGTCCGAACAAAGTCCCGGCCAGAAACCTCTTCCCGCAACCATCTCTCCGTCCGGTGAACGTGAATTGTGGTTGCTTCCAATTGTTGCCGCGCTTGCAATATTGCTCTGCCCCATCACGGTAGCCGCTATCAAGAAAGATGAATTGTGGTGCTGCTCGTGGAAAGGGAAAATCAAATTGTTAAGAAGCTCACAGCAGGAAACAGTTGAATTGTCACCCAAGACGGAATTCAAAAGCCTTGCCCCATACTTTAACTGGCAGTTCCTTCCTATTACAAAGCGGACCGCAACAGCCTGGTAAAAGACGTGGCTTCCGTAACCCATTATTCCGTTAACAAGCTCAACACCTTCACCAATCTGGCTTGGCTCGTCTTCGGAAGAAAGTACTGTTATGTTCTTTAGCTTAAAGGCACCCTTAATGTAAGCGTTTTTTCCAATCCTAGCATCCTTTAAAAGAGTGCAGTTTTTAATTACGGCATCATCTTCTACAATTCCGTAAGTGTTGCATTTTTTGTCGTTGCCGTATTCGGTAAGTTCAACAAAACGGTTCATAAGGGACTTGTCTTCCCTGTAGCGTGACCAAAGGTAAGCGTCTGCAGGAATCATGTCTGTAAAAGGAAGAACGCCCCTTTCATTATTTTCGTTGCCAACACCAATCCATATCCTGTTTTTTTCCGCCTCACCTTCCTTTAGAATTCCTTCGCCGAATTTTGAATGGTTGGTGCAGGACATTTCCTGAATGTTAAAAAGAAGGACCCGGTTTGCAATGCGGTAGTTTTCCAAATAGCTTACGTTGTGCATAACGCAGTCGTCGCCGGTAGCAACATTTTTTAGGAAGGAGCGGTAGATGCCTGTCTTTAGTTCAAGGTCGTGGAATTTTAGCGTTGCAGGTCTTATTGAACCAAGCACAACCCAGCCGGAAAATTCACTCTGAATAATCTGCTCAGGAAAAAACTCGCCCGGCTTTGCGCTAACCCACACATTCTGCCAGTCAGGATCAGAACTAACGTTGCGGTTCTGAATCAAAACATAAACTTCTTTTGCAGTCAGATGGCGTTTGTCCTTTAAAAGATCTTTGTCAGGAACAGATTCTGAAACCTGGCTTGAAAGAAGTGTTACTGTTGGCATATATCCCCCGGATTCCTAAAAGTATATATGGAAAATCCCTTTTATTCAACAGTATTTTTCTTTAGCTTTTTTGGACGGTGCTATTTTCCGCTCAACCATTTAATTGCTGGCTAACTCGACTGAATATTCCTTTGCGTCACCGCCGTTCCGGGGTTCCGGCTTTCGCCTTCATTGCTCCGCAATGCACTTCGTGCACCCCTCCATGGCGGCGTATGTTGGTGGGGAATTTGCAAACAGAGAGGATTGCACGGATGCAATTTTTATCACACGGCGGCGTATGTTAGTAGGAAAATTTGCAAACAGGGAGAATTGCAAGGCCGCAATTTTTATCAAACGTCGTATGTTGGAGTAAACCCAAGCTCACGAAGCATTGCAATGTCATCCTCGTTTGTTGAACCTGGAATCGTAAGCAAGTCACCGGAGATAAGTGCATTCGCTCCGCACAAAAAAGCATCCCGTCCGTTTTCTCCAAGGCTCTTCCTTCCAGCCGCAATACGGAGCGTAGAGTCTGGCAAAATAAAACGGAATACTGCAATAGTCCGGAGAATCTCTTCTTTGCAAAGGGCTTTTGCATTTTCAAGAGGAGTGCCTTTTATTGGGCTAAGAATGTTAAGCGGAATGGATTCCGGCTTTAGGGAAAGAAGGTCAAATGCAAGGCTTACCCTGTCTTCCCTACTTTCACCAAGACCTATTATTCCTCCGCAGCAAAGTTCAAGCCCAGCCTTTCTTGCCGCAAGAAGCGTATCCATTCTTTCCTGCCAGGAATGTGTTTTGCAAACATTCGGAAAGAATTGCCTGCTAGTTTCAAGATTGTGGTGGTAGCGGACAACCCCACAAGCCTTTAAGTCCAGCATCTGCGAATAAGAAATTATTCCAAGGGAGGCGCATGTTTTTAGTCCGGGGCAGCGCTTAGAAATCTCCTTAAAGCATTCAAGTATTTGCAAAAAATCTTTTCCGCAAAGTCCACGGCCTGCAGTTACAAGAGACAGCCTGTGCACACCGCATTGCAAAGCCAACTTGCATTTTTCTACAGCTTCATCCGCAGCAATAAGAGGCGTAACTTTACAGGAAGTTTTCCACCTGCATGACTGGGCGCAATAGATGCAGTCTTCCCCGCACATTCCCTGCTTGGCATTTATTACGGAACATACGCTTGTCTTTCCTGAACATTTTGTCTTTCTAATTTCATTAGCCGCAGAAAACAATTGGTCTGCATCAGAAAAAGAATAAAGAGAAAGCGCTTCTTCAAAATTTATCTTATAGTCATAATCAATTATTTTTTCTTTTACTTCTTGAACTATATTCTTCATTTAAAAACCTTTTCTAGCTCCG
>JAGACC010000054.1 GCA_017614295.1 Treponema sp. | reverse complement strand
CGAATTGGCCAAAAAACAAAATGGTAGAGCAAACAAAAGCAATGTCCGGAGACCCAAATAAAGGAAATTTTCCACTCATTTCCCTTAATTTCCTTGTCACAGCAAAAAAACTGCATTATCATATCCAGTATGATAGAAGAAGCTCCTAAATACGAAAATTTTCTTGACCAGGCAATTCCTATCCTGCTTAATCCCAAGTACCAGGATGCAATAAACAGGATAAACCAGGAATACCTATATTGGGACAAGGTAAAATACCGGACCCCCGAAGACCTGGATTCAAGAAATTTTTGGGCAGCAGTAAAATATTCTCGCCGTGGTGAACAGATTGCCTTTGCGCCATACACATTCCAGTTGGAGCAGACAAACTACATGCAGCAGTTGCTCCACGAATTTGACATGAACTTTGGCGGAACACTCACCTCCTCCGCTGTAATCTCCGAAAAGAACCGCCAGTATTACCTATTAAGCTCAATCATGGAAGAAGCCATAGCCTCAAGCCAGATGGAAGGTGCAAACACAACCCGCAAAGTAGCAAAGGAAATGCTAAGAAAGCAGGCAAAACCAAAAGACAAAAGCCAGCAGATGATAGTAAACAACTACAACACAATCCGCTACCTCTCCGAACACCAGACGGAAGACCTTTCCATAGAACTGCTACTGGACATCCACAAAAAGATAACGGAAAAAACACTGGACAACCCCCAGGACGAAGGCCGCTTCAGAACAGAAGACAATATAATAGTAGCAAACGGAATAACAGGAGAAGTTGCCCACGAACCGCCTCCCTGCACCCTGCTCTACACAATACTAAAACAAATATGCGACTTTGCAAACGAAGACAAATTCTTCATCCATCCGGTGCTAAAGGCAATAATCATCCACTTCATGATATCCTTCCTGCACCCCTTCGTAGACGGAAACGGAAGAACCGCCCGCTCCCTCTTCTACTGGTACATGCTAAAAAAGGGCTACTGGATGACGGAATTCCTTTCCATATCAAGAATCATCTATAAAAAGAAGTCCCAGTACGAAAAAGCCTTCCTCTACACCGAGCACGACAACCTGGACCTAGGCTACTTCGTAACATTCAACCTAAAAGTCCTAAAAGAATCCTACGAAGAACTAAAAATCTACCTTGAACGCAAATCCAAGGAAGAAAACTCCCTCGTAGAACTAAAAATACCCAGCATAAACGAACGCCAGGCCCAAATCATAAAGCTCTGCATGCAAAAGCCCTCATCGCTATTCGTTTGCAAAGAACTCGTAGTCCGCTTCAACGTAAACGTAAAAACCATCCGCTCCGACTTAGCCGGCCTCGTAAAACTAAAGCTCCTCCAGACAATCCCCATAAACAAAAGGCTGGTCGGCTACACCCGCTCCCAAGACTTCGATGCCATCCTTACAGAACTCAGGAACACCTAGAGAAATACTTAGAGGAAATTAGGAGAAAATTTCCCATCTTTTCCCTTTTTTGGACGGTACTCTTTAGGACGAAGTCCTCCTTGCTCTACCAAATTACCCCTTGGCTAACTCGACATCTTGCCGTTTTTTACTAAGGCTAACAAGGAGCGCCAAGGAGGGCGCGTCACATATTTGCAGAAGAGCAGGCGCGTTTTAGCAGAAAACGCGGTAGTAAAAAATGGCAAGGAGGCCATTTTTTACGGGCTTTCCAGGGTTCCGCCGTTCGGCTCCATTGCTACCGCAACCCGCTTGCGCGGGCCCTTCCAATCGGGCGTAGGTTGGTGGGGTAAATCCTTCCCAGAAAAATTTTTGCAAAAAAAGCCAAACATCTTACTTCCCCAGCATCCACTCAATAATGTTTTTATGCTGTATTCCGTTTAAGGCTCCAAAATCAAAATCATCAAGGGTCAGTATGTACTTGGGGTAATTATCCCTAACATTCGAAAAAGCTTCCAGTTCCCGACGGCGAGTTGATTCATCAAGAATGCTTGCACTTACCTGATAGTATTCAATCGCACCGCCTTTTTTTGTTACAAAATCAATTTCCGCTTCCCCGGCTTTTCCTACATACACCTGGCAGCCTCGGCGCTTAAGTTCTAGGTAGACAAGATTTTCGAGGACATGGCCAAAATCATCGGTGCGGCTTCCTATTAGAATATTCCTAAGACCTGTATCTGCAAGGTAGTATTTTCCAAGGGTCTTTAAGATTTCGTTTCCGCGGACATCAAAACGGGGTACTTCGTAAAAAATGAATGCTTCGCACAAAGCGTTAAGATACCGCTCCACTGTGTTTCCAGAAATTCTACGCCCGGAAGAAACGAGTGTGTCTGTAATTCTTTTGGAAGAAATTGGGCTTCCCACATTGGAACAGACGGTTTTTACAATCCTCTGCAGAAGAGTTACATCGTTGATTTTTTCACGGACGCACACATCTTTTATAAGAATCGTATTGAATATGCCCTCCATGTAAGCACGGTAGTTTTCCTCATCGTCATCAAGAAAAGGAAGATACGGAAACTGTCCCCTTGAAAGATACTTTCCAAAAAGCTGGCGTTTTTCTTCATATTTATAGAAGGTTCTTTTTTATTGAACAAAAGATATTCCTCAAAAGACAGCGGCTGAATGTGAACTTCCACATAGCGTCCGCTTAAAAGTGTTGCAAGCTCTCCGGAAAGAAAATATGCGTTGCTTCCTGTAACATAAATATCAAGACGAGGGTCAAGGAAGAGGCTGTCCAGAACTTTTTCAAAAGAGGGGCACTGCTGCACTTCGTCAATAAAGATATAAAAATCCTCCGTACCTGCCGTTTTTTCTTTGATGTAAGCGTACAGTTTTTTGTAGTCTAAAAGCTCTGCGTTTGTCAAATCTTCAAGATTCAGATGAATTATATTGCTCTCCGAAACTCCGCTTTTTTTAAGACTTTCCTCATACATCAAAAAGACAGAAGACTTACCGGCCCTGCGGATTCCTGTAGCAACCTTTATGACATGTTTTTTCCGCCATTTTTCGAGAATCTTTACATAATGACTGCGCTCCAATATAAATTCCTTCATATTTTTATTCATTATAGCAAAAACTTTTTAATTTGTAAAGTTTTTATTCATTTAGATAAAAAATATTTTACCAAATCAAAGCCTAGCCCCGAT
>JAGACC010000053.1 GCA_017614295.1 Treponema sp. | reverse complement strand
CTTTGCCGCTAGCGATCGTCCCTGTTTTTTTGCCGGGGAAGTGCCAGCCGGACTTTCTTTTTGTTCTGTTGAATTTTCCATATTCAATAGAATACAACTGTTTGGCCAAGTTTTCAATACGGTGCGCTTACTGTGCAGGGGAATCAATTTTTTTGCGGCACTTTTTTATGCTAAGGGCTTTCCAGGGTCTACTCTTTTATAAGTAGTACCAAGGAGGGGGGCGTCATTTCTTTGCGGTAAAACACTGCGGTTTTTGCAAGAAAACTGCGTGATAAAAATTGCAAGGAGGCAATTTTTATCACAGCGCCCTTCCAATCCCTGCCGTGCCTTCTTGGTCTTACTTTATAATCTTTGCGTAATGGACATTTGCCGGTTCCTTAATTAGGTCAACAGGATCATTGTCCCCAAAGATTATGCTGGAAGAACTTGCGTCTATGGTAAAGGTGTCCATAATCTCTGCAGTCTTTGCCCTGTAGATTATTATTACAAGAAGAAGCTTGTCCGGTTTTCCGCTCCATGTGGTAACGTTGTCTTCCCAGTAAGCGATTGTTGGCTCTACGATGTAGTCATATTTTGCCCTTGTCTCTTTAGGAACAGTTTCATAGTCTGGAAAGCTATTTAAAAGGCTTGCGTTAACTCCGCAGTTGGCCAGTACCTTTCGTATTTCCATGGATGTAGTCCGCCCGGAATTTGATTCGTCCGGATAGTCTTCTGGAACAGTAATTGCGTATGATTCCGTCTTAGAAAGCGATGCCATGATTGATTCCTGAACCGTAAAAGAAGATGAGGTGCAGGAGACAAAAATCATTGCGGATGCAGCAATAACAAAAGCTAAAATCTTTTTCATAAGAACCTCGTGCGTTTAAATTTCCTCTTCTATAGTATGACACATTTTTTTGCAAAAACTGACACCGGTTCTTTTTTTTTTGTCCCAATTTTTTTTGCAGTAAGAGTAGGTGGTAAATATGGCTACGATTTATGCAAAAATCTAAAACGAAGACAAAAGTCTTTTGGGCGTGACAAAAGCGGTGTTAGAATTGTCTAGTTCTTGTTTCTTCTTTGATTTTACTGTATAAATTTAACTGCATTTTAAGAAATCTCGAAAAACTTTCCGTTGGTGCGCTTTCCAAGATTTATTAAAGTGCAGGAGAAAAAAATGTTTGACAGAAAAAAGTATAAGGTGCAGGCTTTTGAAAGGTCGAGGGGACTTCCAAAAAAGATGCTTGCTGCCTCTCTTTCAGTTGTGCTTGTGCTTCTTTTTGCATATTCGGCTTTGTATATTCCCTATTATGCAAAAAAATATGTTGACTGGAAAAAAGACTGGGAAGAAACCGTTATGAATGCGGATGGAATCTTGGATGACGCTGGCAATTTTCATGAATTTCAGGCTGGTGAAAAAATTGATCCTGATAAGATTGAGCAGGTCTACAGTCATGGCGGGGATGGCTCTAGTAGTGTGCACGCTAAGCAGAAATTTTTGGAGTATGTTAATAACTCTCAGGGTATGGGCTTGAAAGCGGTTTTCTTATTTTTCGGGCTTTGCTATGCTTTTGTCCACACGGTATTTAAGTTTGCCCTTTCCCGCTATGTCTTCCAGTGGCGCAAAACGGAAGACTGCTCCTTGCCTTCTTTTGCCTCTGCTTTTTCCCGGACTAGTATAGGCGGAGCTGCCTGGTATGGCTTGTGGAATTTTATTTGGTTTCTGCCGATGTACGCTTTGTCATTTTTTGCTGTTTGGCTTACTCATACCGTAAGGGAACCTGTATCAAATGGTAGCCTCAGTGCCGGTTATGTGGGCTTGATGTATATGGTTTCGATTTATGTTTTCTTGGCATACATTGTCTTTGCCTGCACAAAAATCATGAGCTATTCCATGATGTGCTATGTTCTTGCGGAGAATCCAAGTCTTGGTGCTGTGCGTGCAATGAGGCTTTCAAAGAAGATGTGCAAGGGTTGCCGTGAGAATATTTTTGTGATGCAGCTTAGCTTTTTCCTCTGGTGGATTTTTACCGCTGTTACGCTTGGCTTCGGTTTTATTCTGTTCATGCCGTATTTTCAAAACTCTTTTATAAACGCTTACGAGGATATAAAAAAGAATGCAATGGAAAGTGGCGTTTTAAAGCAGGAGGATTTTGATGTTTTACAATAGAGCTAATTTAAAGAAGGAAGCCCTTTCGGATTTGAATGGCAAGTGGAAAAGTGCAGCACTTGTAGGACTTCTTTTCTACATTCCTTGCCTTGTGCTGATGTGCCTGTATTTTTTCGCTTTCTTTTCATCTGCTTTTGGAATTTTGCACATGATGCTTTTTGTGGTTTTGTTCTACGTCTCGTTTTCCATGCTTAGCCTGGCCTTGTTCAGGTGGAGCAACGTTCTGCTTAAAGAAGGCAATGCTGACGTAAAGAATTTTTTCAGGGGCATTACACTAAAGGCAATACCCTCTATCCTCTGGTTGCTCTTGAGGTCTTTCTTGTGGTGCCTGCTTTTGTTTGTGCCCATTATTCCCATGGCTGCTCTTGTTCGTTTAGTAGAAATTCCTTCTGCGTCTGTGGTTGCCGCTTTGGTTATGTACAGCTGCTTTTTGCTTTTTATCTTCCTGTATCTTGTTGTTCTTGCAAAGGTTACTTCGTATGCGATGATGTTTTTTGCCCTGGCGGACAAGCCTGATTTACATGTAAGGGATTCTCTGAATGTCGCAGCAATGGTTACGGAAGGTTTCCGTACGAATCTTTTTGTTACCAACCTTTCCTTTATGGGCTGGGCATTGCTATGTCTTATTACCCTTGGAATAGCTTGTATTTGGGTTTTGCCATATTACAGTCAGGTGATGACAAGGGCTTGGCTTTTCATGCTAAAGGAAAAAGAGGATATGCTTACCGGTTCTGCTTTATAATCTTCCCGTAAAGTACGCTTGCAGCTTCCTTTATCAGCGGATTTTGCAAATGCGGTAGCCGTTGACAGCGGGCGGATTCAAGGCTAAACTGAATCTGGCGGGGAGCGGATGTGTGTGGAGCGGTGTATGACCTTGCACGATGTTAAAGTCGGAGAGACGGTTAGGGTTGTTAAGCTTGGCGGTAACGGAGAGCTTAGGCAGCATTTTTTGGATATGGGTATTATTCCCGGAGCGGAGGTTACGCTTGTAAAGTATGCGCCTCTTGGTGACCCTATGGAATTTAGGTTGCATGGATATGAGCTTACCCTAAGGATTGCCGATGCGCAGAAGATAGAAGTGGAAAGCTGTCCCGCGTTAGGGATTGGAGCCGCGCCGGAAGGCGTTGCCGCAAGGCAATGGAACGATAGTGGAACGGCGGAAAGCCCGACCCCGCAAAGCGGGGAAACGCCCAAGAAAGAAAGCGGAGAAAACTCTGAACACCCTGGTCTTGGTGAGAGCGGAAAATTTCACGATAAAAAAAGCGAGAATCCTCTTCCAGAAGGAACCGTAATTTCTTTTGCATTGGTCGGAAACCAGAACTGCGGAAAGACAACTTTGTTCAACAAGCTTACGGGTTCAAACCAGCACGTGGGGAATTTTCCGGGTGTAACCGTAGACAGAAAGTCCGGTGCTATAAAGGGACACGCAGGTACCAGTATTACAGACCTTCCGGGTATATATTCAATGTCTCCGTATTCGAGCGAAGAGCTTGTTTCCCACGATTTTGTTCTTAACGAAAAGCCCCATGCCATAATCAACATTGTGGATGCTACGAATATAGAAAGAAACCTCTACCTTACGATGCAGCTTTTGGAGCTTAACATTCCCCTTGTGCTTGCCCTTAACATGATGGACGAAGTTACTGCAAACGGCGGTTCAATAGACGTTAACAAGATGGAGGACCTATTGGGAGTGCCTGTTGTTCCCATTTCTGCAAAGAGGGGGCAGGGTATTGAAGAGCTTATTTCTCATGCAGTTCACGTTGCAAAGTTCCAGGAAAAGCCCTTGCGCCAAGATTTTTGCGGTAAGGACGACAACGGTGGTGCTGTTCACCGGGCCCTTCACGGAACAATACATCTTATAGAAGACCATGCGGAAAAGTCTGGTGTTCCGGTTCGTTTTGCGGCAACAAAGCTTTTGGAAGATGACAAGCGCATTATGCACAAGCTGGACCTGGACGTTAACGAAAAGGAAATGCTTGAGCATATCATCATGCAGATGGAAAAGGAGCGCAATCTAGACAGAAGTGCTGCTATTGCGGACATGCGCTTTTCTTTTATCTACAGGTTGTGCGATGCCTGCGTAAAGAAGCCTTTGGAAAGCAAGGAGCGTGCCCGTAGCCAGAGGATTGACCGTGTTCTTACTGGAAGGTGGACTGCAATTCCTTGTTTTCTTGCGATTATGGCGGGTGTTTTTTACCTTACCTTTAACGTGATTGGTGCTTGGCTTCAGAAGCTTTTGGAGGAGGGGATTGAATCGCTTACCGCTTTTGTTGATTCAGCCCTTGCTTCTTCCGGAGTGAATGAGGTTTTGCACGGACTGATTATAGACGGCATTTTTACCGGTGTTGGAAGCGTGCTAAGTTTTCTTCCGATTATCGTAACACTATTTTTCTTTCTTTCTATTCTGGAAGATTCAGGCTACATTGCTAGAGTGGCGTTTTTTATGGACAAGCTTTTGCGGAAAATTGGTTTGTCCGGACGCAGCATTGTTCCGCTTTTGATTGGCTTTGGCTGTTCAGTTCCGGCTGTGATGGCGACGCGTACTTTGCCCAGCGAGCGGGACAGGAAGATGACTATTCTTCTTACACCCTTTATGAGCTGTTCTGCAAAGCTTCCGATTTACGCTTTTTTTGTGGGCGCATTTTTCCCGGGGCACGGGGCTCTTGTTATGACGGGGCTTTACCTTTTGGGGATTCTTGTGGGGATAGGAGTTGCCTTTTTGTACAAGGGGACTTTGTTTAAGGGGGAGGCGGTTCCTTTTGTAATGGAGCTTCCAAACTACAGGCTTCCCGGTCTTAGGAACACTACCCAGCTTTTGTGGGAGAAGGCAAAGGACTTTTTGCAGCGGGCTTTTACGGTTATTTTTATTGCAACGATTGTAATCTGGTTTTTGAAGAGCTTTAACTGGAGGCTGCAGCTGGTGGGGAATGCGGAGCTTAGCATTCTTGCTTCTCTTGCGCGGCTTATTTCTCCGCTTATGAGGCCTGTTGGTCTTGGCGAATGGCAGATTGTGGTTGCACTTGTTAGCGGCTTTATTGCAAAGGAAAGTGTTGTTTCTACACTGGAGGTTCTGTTTGCGGGAGGAGTGGAGTCAATGGTGTCTTCTTTGACCGCGGCTAGTCTTTTGGTCTTTAGCTTGCTTTATACGCCTTGTGTTGCGGCTATTGCTTCTGTAAAGAGGGAGCTTGGTGCAAGATGGGCTTTTGGGGTTGCCTTGTGGCAGTGTGCGGTGGCATGGCTTTGCTCCCTTGCAGTCTACCTTCTGGGACACTCTTTGTTTGCGGGGTAGTGGAGCCAAAACCTTATTTCCATCTTGCGCAAAGAGCAACTTGACACATCTAAAATAAAGTTGTATATTAAAGCTATGAACAAAACACTACTTCTACTATGCTCAGTCTTCTCTGTTTGCCGAAACTAGGCGCTGGTAAGGGTAGTTTTAACTTGTAACTTACAGACCTGTTGCTTCGGCAGCGGGTCTTTTTTGTTTTAAATTTTATTTGCTTAGGCGGTATGCAGAACATTTTGCCTTCCGCCGCAGGAGAATTTTATGGCTTCAATGAACCCCGATGGAACTTTGACCGGCAAGTACGCACCCATTGCGGACATTCCAATGACTAACCGCAAGTGGCCAGCAGCACGCATCACAAAAGCGCCAATTTGGTGCTCCGTAGACCTCCGCGATGGCAACCAGGCCCTCGTAAACCCGATGGGTATAGAAACAAAGCTTGCATTTTTTGACCTTATCGTAAAGACGGGCTTTAAAGAAATAGAAATTGGCTTCCCTGCCGCAAGCGACACCGAATACGACTTCCTCCGCCGCCTTATAGACGAAAAGAGAATCCCCGACGACGTAACAATCCAAGTCTTGTGCCAAGCCCGCGAGCATCTGGTAAAAAAGACCCTGGAAGCAATAAAGGGAGCGCCAAACGTAATCTTCCACATCTACAACTCAACCTCCCCAGCCCAGCGCAAGTACACCTTTGGCAAGACAAAAGAAGAAATCAAGCAGATAGCCATAGACGGAGTCCGCTGCATAAAGTCCTGCCTTTCACCGGAAGACTTAAAGAAGATCCGCCTTGAATACTCCCCGGAAAGCTTCTCCATGACAGAAATTGACTATGCAGTAGAAATCTGTGAAGCCGTAAAAAAAGAGTGGGGCTGCTCACCGGACAATAAAATCATCATGAACTTGCCAACAACCGTTGAATGTGCCACCCCAAACGTATACGCAGACCAGATTGAATACTTCTGCACACACATAAGCGACCGCGACAGCGTAATAGTAAGCACCCACTGCCACAACGACCGCGGAACAGGCGTTGCCTCTGCAGAACTGGGACTTTTAGCCGGTGCCGACCGTGTAGAAGGCTGCCTCTTTGGAAACGGAGAAAGAACCGGAAACCTCGACATTGTAAACGTTGCGCTCAACATGTTCAGCCAGGGTGTAGACCCAATGCTTGACCTCCGCGACCTGCCGTCTGTTGCCCAAAAGTACATGGAATACACAGGCATGGAAATTCCACCGCGCACACCTTACGCAGGAGAGCTCGTATTTACAGCCTTTAGCGGAAGCCACCAGGATGCTGTCCGCAAGGGAATGGCCGCCCGTGCAAACCAGAAAGAAAATGTCTTGTGGGATGTTCCATACCTGCTTATTGATCCGCACGACATTGGCCGCCAGTACGAAGGAATTATCCGCATAAACAGCCAGTCCGGAAAGGGTGGAGCTGCCTATATCCTTGAACAGGAGTACGGATTGAGTCTGCCAAAAGCAATGCACCCGGCACTTGGTTCGGTTGTAAAAGATGCTGCGGACAAGGCACAGAGAGAGCTTAAGACTTCCGAAATCTACGAACTCTTTGAAAACCACTGGATTAAAGCGGACAAGAACCTTCAGATTGTGGACCTTGCAGAAACCCATGTTGAAGGCTCTAGGGATAGCGGTTCCCAGGACCAGTCACTCTGCCGCGCCGTAGTTACATGGAAGGGCAAACAGTACGCCATCGGAGACAAGGGAAACGGACCTCTCGACGCATTCTGCTGCGCACTTTCCAAAACACCTGCACCTGCATTCAGCATAACCGCCTTCCACGAACACAGCATTGGCAAAGGAAACAACACTTTTGCAATGGCTTATGTTCAGCTTACAACCCAGGACGGAAAGCAGTATTGGGGAGCAGGAAAGTCTACAAGCGTAGGCCGTGCCGGTATAGATGCGGTAGTCTCTGCCCTCAACCAGATTGAACTTTAACCTTTGTAAGGGAGTTACCGCCGGAAGTTCTTCCATAAGCGCTTACTGTGGTTTCTCCCTTTAGTTTATTCTGCTTAAGGAGGGGTAAGTCTCCCCCTCGCTCCAGCCACGAGTCGCTCCACAAATGCCGTAAGAGGCAAAAAATTCAAAGTAAACGCCTGTCACCCTGAACTTGATTCAGGGGCTGTGCGCAACAAAATACTTGTTAAAAAAACAAGCCTCTTCCGTCATTTGCTCCGCTTTGTCGTGTCTTCCGCTACCCCCTCTGCGGG